>JBFJZQ010000055.1:0-13627 GCA_041622015.1 Oleiphilaceae bacterium | reverse complement strand
TGTTTAGACATGAATAAACTGATGATAGTCCTAATTTGTGTGTCGTTTTGTGATCTGAAGCATGGCTTGTTAGATGTTTGAGATTGTTTGCATTTGAATGTCTGAATGATTGGTCTTAGGAGGTGATATGTTTGTTAGTGTGGCGAGGTGTAAATAAATACCTTGATGGCAAAAAAAGTTTCTATTGAATCACAGTGGCTGGTTTTAATATTAGCCAATAAATTTATTATGATAACTAAGCAGCAATCTCAATATAATCATTAAAACATACATGCCTTGTTATAGGCTTGGGCGCATAGTAGATTTGCTTGATTCAGATAAATCGTTAAGGCTTGTTCTTATTATTGGCGGCAACGATTTGAAGAGTCGGGTACAATTAGCGTCTATTGATTTGAATACTCTTAGACAAATTTATCCTAAATATCTTGCCTGCACTCAGCGTGTCCTGGGCCATCTTTAGATAGATAAATTGGCTATGGCAAGGATGTAAATGTGTATCGCTATTTAATTCTGACTCTGCTTTTGTCAGCAGACTGCTTGGCAGACATAGTCAAAGCGGAGGCTTGTTATCAGTCTGCTGATTACAGTTGTGCACTTCAAGAGCTTTCATCGCTGGCTTCTGAAAATCATCCAAAAGCGCAATTTCTCTTAGCTCAAATGTATCGTTTAGGTTTGGGGGTCGAACAAAATATTGTTGAGTCCCTCGCCTGGATGACGTTGTCAGCTGAAAATCGCTATCCCGAAGCCGTGTTTGAGCTAGGACGCCTTTATGAAATGGGCAGTGGCGTCACTCAAAATTCTCATGAAGCATTAGTACATTTTCAATTAGCCGCTGACTTGGGCTTAGTCGACGCTCAGCTCCATCTAGCATCCCTTTATTCTTATGGAGAACACGTAAATTCTGACTTTAAGCTAGCTTTTTCATGGTTTTATAAGGCCGCTGAAAACGGCCATTCTGATGCTCAGCTGAGTGTGGCTGAGTTTTATCGCCAGGGAAAAGGGGTTTCGAAGAATGCTGCGTCTGCAAAGCTCTGGTATGAAAAAGCCGCTAGTCAGGGGAATGAATTTGCAGAGTATGCGCTGGGTCAGCTATATGAACTAGGAGAAGGTGTTGAACAGAGTTGGGCTGATGCATTGCAGTGGTATCTCCGATCGGTAGAAAAGAATAACTCAGATGCACAGCATGCCATTGGTTTAATTTACGAAAGGGGCAAGGGTGTTAAAAGAGATCTCCGTCAGGCTATTCATTGGTTCCAGCTTTCAGCGAACCAGGAAAACCCGCACGCTCAACATTTTATCGGCATGATGCATAAAATTGGTCTTGGTTTTTCTCAAGATTATAAGGCTGCGGTCAACTGGTTCTCATTGGCTGCTGATCAAGGTGATCCGGACGCATTGTACGACTTGGCGCTTATGTTTCTTGAAGGTAAAGGTACTGCTCAGAACTTCTCTAAGGCAAGAACATACTTTCAACAAGCTGCTCGAGAAGGGCATGTGATTGCACACTATCAGCTCGGGCAGTTATACGATCTTGGCATCGGTGTAAACGTGGATAAAGAAACCGCGGCTAAGTGGTATCAATCAGCGGCTGCGAAAGGGCATGTGGTATCTCAAAGTTTGCTTGGGCTAATGTATGCTGAAGGTGAGGGCGTGACTAAAAGCTTTAGCTTAGCTGCGAAATGGTTATTACAAGCCGCCCAACAAAATTATATGTTTGCTCAACACACTTTGGGCTTCATGTATGAGGTAGGTAAAGGCGTCGCTAAAAATTACGATGAAGCCATTTTTTGGTATCAGAAAGCTGCTCAATTAGGTGATAGAGATGCGCATTATGCATTGGGTAGGCTATATCAAAAAGGTGAGGGTGTGCAGCGCAACATAGATAAGAGTATTTATCATTTTTCTGAGTCTGCCTATCAAGGAAATGTTCAGGCTCAGTATGAGTTGGCGGTTGCTTATGAAACGGGTGAGTATGTCGTTAGAAATTTTGAACAGGCGGTAAAATGGTATCGTTTAGCTGCCGGCAATGGTCATGCCCAGTCACAGTATTTTTTGGGTTTGTTATATAAAGTAGGTGAGTACTATCCAAAGAATGAACGTTTAGCCAGAGAATGGTTTGAAAAAGCCGCTAATCAAGAAGATATAGAAGCTCAAAAAGGCTTAGCAAATCTTCTTTTACAAAATGGCCGAACAAATGCACAAAACGATCAAAAAAACACGGATTATAAAAAAGGTATCTATTGGTTGACGCGGGCGGCGGAGTTAAATGATGCCGATGCAGAATACTTGTTAAGTCAGCATTTGCTTGCATTGAAAGATGACTCTAAGCAAAAAGAGCTCGCTTTGACGTGGTTGAAAAAAGCAGCCCAGCATGGAAAGTCAGCGGCGCAGTATGAACTTGCTTTGCATTTATATCAGTGTACTTCCCAGGATGATAAAGACTCAGCAGAAAAATGGTTACAGGCAGCAGCAGAAAATGGGCATCGCTTAGCGCAGCTAAAGTTAGTAGAAATTTACAAAAATAAAGAAAAACAAAGTCGCTTAAGTGCCCGGCAGTGGTCTGAGCGAGTTTGTGAACAAATGTCAGATCTGAGATGTCAGCAATAAAGCTTTGTTTAAAGGTCGTTTTGTATTGCTTAACTACTTCACAAATACTTACAAAAGGCTCGATTTCCTTATCATAATCATCATTTCGTACATGCTTGCTTGCCCGGTAAAAGCGTTTAATTAACGAGTCTCTACGCTAGGATCATCGGGAAATAATATTCTGCCCTTTGTTCAATTTAAAAAGGTCTCCCAGAAGAGAGTCGGTATTTATTCTTATTCGAAAGAGTATTGTCAGCAAATTATTGCTCAAGTGCGCATGCCTGGGTTTGAAGCATTTAGTTTTTCAGATAGTGCTCAAGCATCAAACTTTAGAATCGAACAGGCTAATTTAATGGATCTTTGGCTCATTCATATGCAGGATGAAGATGAAAGCCCGTGGCTTGATTTAGTCTTGGATTTAGGGGCTGAAAAGTCGAGCCTGTTTCTATGTGAAGACACCCTCTCTCATCAATGCTTCAAAAAGATAGAAACATTTATGCTTGAAACGAATCAAGCGAATTAAGTGCATAAGCTCTATTTATGAACTATACCTAGCACAAGCTTGATCCAAGTTTATATAGTCAAGCCTTGTGTTAAGCCCCAACAATCTGGGGCTTTTTAATGGCCTGAAAGAGGCTGGATCCTGTTTTCAGACTGTTATATATATTCTGGTTTATTATCACTCAATACTGTCCAGAGAAGCTTAAGTAACTATTTATCCTTTAAGGTCTACTATGGTCTATCGTCTGTTAACGAGCGTTATTCTTGCTGGCTTTATATCCTCCTGCGCCCTTCTGAACTCTTTGCCCTACCTGAAAAAACAATCACCAGACGAAGAGCTGATACCTGAATATCAATTAGTAGAAGCTGTTTTGTTAGAAGCGATACTTCCCTGGCATAATGCCTTGGAAGCAGATTTGAATGCCTTGCATAATGAAACAGCCCGCTTTTGTATTAAACCTTCGATGCCTGCATTTACAAAAATTAAGCAGTCATGGTTTCAAGCGATGCATAGTTGGTCTACGGTAGCGCCTATTAATTTCGGCCCAATAGATGATACGAATGTAGCGTGGCGTTTTCAGTTTTGGCCTGATCCATTGAACTATGTGCATAGGAAATTTAAGTCGAGGCTTAGCGGGAAAAACCCAGCTATTTCAGTTGACGATTTGAAAGGTACAAGCGTTGCAATACAGGGTTTATCAGCCCTTGAGTATTTATTATTTGATCCCCAGGTGGCAGATGTCGAGTCTTACAAAGTCTCTCCTCATAAATGCAAGATACTAACAGGCACTGCTAATAATTTAGCCTTAGAAGGCAGTTTGCTTACTAAGGCCTGGCAGACGACCTATAAAAACAGCTGGTTGAATATCCGTCTGGGGCAGGATAGAGCTGAGCACTCAAAACACCATCTGGAACTAATCTATAACGGTATGTTGACAAGTTTGCAGGTGATTAAAGATAAAAAATTAGCTCTTCCATTAGGTATCAATGCTGACAAAGCGCCGAGTGACTCCCCACGAAAAATTAGACCAAAGCACTTAGAAAATTGGCGAAGTCAGACATCCTTATTACATATCAGACAAAGTCTTCAGGCTATAGAGGAGCTCTATACCATGCCGGAAGGGTTTTCCTGGTATCTCACACGCCAAGGACAAAACAGTGAATTGGATCAACGAATCAAACTTCAATTTATAAATCTTCGAGAGCAACTTTATGTCAGTGAATTGAGTGCCTTTGAACGACTTGCCGGCGGCGACATTGCCGCAATGGATGCATTGTATGGAAGTATTAGTGAATTGTTCTCATTGCTAAGAAAAGACTATATGTCGATCTTGAATTTACATTACCGTTTTAATTCCCTGGATGGTGACTAGTGCTTGTTATGAGATTTATTAAAACTTGTCGCCTTTCTCAAGCGAAGAATTTTATTGTGTCCACTCGTTAACAAAACGTTACATATCATCAATTCCTTCATGCTTGATATTCCTCTGTCTAGGTAAATTTGAGGTAAATCTATAAGAGCCGCGAGGGAATCTTCCCAGTTTGGTTTTTTCTCATAACAAAAACTAGGAAGATGAGTGATGAAAAAATTCTCCATTCGATTACTGCTCATAATGAGCTGGATACAGTTCGTCCAGGCAGCCGGTGAGCCGGAAGTCAGATTTATCCAGCCAGCAGCAGGTAACAGTGGCCCCAATGTTGGTGTGGTAGTAGAAGCGACAGATGCTGATGGCAAAGTTCGCGAAGTTAAACTGTATATCAATAATACACTAGTACGACGAGAAGGTGCTGCACCTTATGAATGGGGGACCGCTAACACCAATTCAGACGATCCTGCCTTATTGAATTTAGCGCCGGGTACCTATCAGTTAAGAGCGGTCGCAAAAGATAATAAAAAGAAAACCGCAACGGCCACGCGTACAATTACCGTTTTAGGTTCTACCCCAGAGCCTACGGTATCTGCAACGGCTGTTGCAAGTGGTGTAGCGACTTTAAATCGGAATGATTCGATTGGCATTAATCAATATTTAGCTTCATTAAATGGGACTTATCGTTTAACACTTCAAGGCGATGGTAATCTAGTTTTACGTAACCAAGTGACGGGTTCAGCCCTCTGGTCTGCGAGTACTCAAGGCAAAAACGGTACAAAATTAGTCCTTCAGGGTGACGGCAATCTTGTTTTATATACCAACTCAGGTTCAGCAGTTTGGTCAAGTCAGACGAATGGCAAAGGCGCGGTCAAAGCGACCATGCAAAACGATGGTAACTTTGTTCTTTATACTTCTTCCAATGCGCCTGTGTGGGCCACCGGTACTGTTCAAGAAACTGATACAGGTGGCGGCAGCGACACTGGTTCTGGCGGTTCAGATGGAACGGATTCAGGGGATACAGGCTCAAACGATGGTGGAAGTGCAGGCGACAATGACGGTACAGCCTCTAGCACCGGTGAGTTCTCGACACCCAGTGCAGCCCTTTATTCTCTAAATAGCAGCAAACTTCTAGGTTTCCCTAAACATATCGATACCGGTTTTGGTGGCAATGGCCATGCTGAAACCTGGGATGGACGCATCTTTGTTAGAACGCGTACCGATGGCTGGTTTGCCAGTGCATTCAGACCTGAACGCATCGTCCGCAACAGCGATGGGTCAGTCGCTTTCAATCAAGGCGCTTTCGGCAACAGTATCTCGCTTGAACTGAAATCAGAAGCCAGCGATATGCAACATAACTGGTTGGCGATTGTGCCAGACCCGGCTGTTTCTGGTGAAAACCCGTACCCTTCAAATTCTGCGGGTAGTTACCAGTTGAACGGTACCTATAGCACTTACAAAGCGGTGGTTTACCATACCTCAACACGTAATGGCGATAACGATCAAATGGGCTTGCGTAAAGCAACCTTCATTATCAGTAACGCGAATACCCGTGATGCGCAACTTATAAAGGCAGACTTCACCAGCTCATTCAGCAAGTTACGTTTGCAAAATGGTGCTGACTTTAGATGTATTGAGCCGTCTGTGACAATTGACGGTCGCTTGGTGGTTTGTCAGGGGCATCCAGACAATAACGGCCGCATTGATAACTTGGTCTATAGCTGGAACCCAGCTCGTGCGGGTACTTCGAACTGGCGTTCACCGAAGTCTATTTCGAATATGTATTTTGATGATCGTAATGCCAATATCGAAGGTGTACCGTTTAGCGTACGCTTCCCTATCGCTGAAAAACCGATTACCGATGCAACGGGTGCTGTCTATAACCGGGGCGAGTTAGTAAAAGGCGCGTATCCGTGGATCAGTCGTGATGGCTCAGAATTGTTTTATCAAGCTTCACGCGAAGGTGTGAGTGCTCGCCGAACAGGAACCACTGTTGTTGGTCGTTGGACAGGCTGGACAGTTCGCCATATCGATGGCCCAATTAACCGGGATCGACATCGAACCTCTAAGCTATTCCTGTCATCACCGGGTGCCTTTACCACGATGTGGACGCCGTATAAGGATATAGCTAATTTAGCGATTCCTTATTCACTGCATGGTCCGGTTTATCCAATCTTCGGTTCGAATACTTCTGACTACAGTGAAGTCGGCTTCGATGATTATCTCGATGGTAACTATGTCATGTACTTGGGTATGAACGAGCAGCTGAATCGTGCCGGTGATTATCAACGAACTCGTACTAACGATACTTCAGGTAACTTTAATAATGCCAGTTTAGTCGGCGCCCAATTCCCCATCGAATTTAATGGTCAGGATCAGCTGGTCGGCCGATATGGTCAGGCCATACATTTCCGTTCAAACAACTATCTTAATGTCACTAAGAACAAGGGTTGGAACACCTTGGCCGATGGTGTCTCGGTCGATATGTGGGTGCAAAAATCATCAGGAAGTGGCCGCATTAGGCTGTTCAATATGCAAAATGGGGTTGAGTTGAACTTAATAAATGGTTCAACCCTGTCTGCTTCGATTCACGATACCAATAGTAATTTAGTTCAAATCAATGGTTCATCCATCCCCAATAATTCTTGGACGCATGTTGCTTTCACCTATAGCGCGGTGAATAAAGCTTTGGCTTTATATGTGAATGGTCAGCAAGTGGCGACGAAAACGGCGACTAACTTTGGCACGATAAGAACATCGGGGGCGGTGCGTGTCGGGCCAGATGCTTCAAATGCTCAATTAATTTTAGATGAAGTGAAAGTTTCCAATGTGGCCCGTCGTGGTTATGAAATTGCGCATAACGCTAATGTTCGAATCAACAAAGCACCCAGTACTGCTTTAGCGAATCAAGTGCCAGATCACTTGAGATCGCTACTAGATAATGCAACTGGTGTCGATAGGTTCAGTTTGGAAGCGGCTAACTTAGGTGAAGATTTATTTTCGGATACGATCTTATCCAAGCAACGAACCACTTCTTGTGCAACCTGCCACGATGCCGGATCAGCATTTACCGATGGTTTGGATATCGCCAAAGGCAACGAGCCAACGGATGCCGGTACTCGAAATACGCCCATGTTGCTCAATCGCTTGTTCTCAAGTCTACAAGGTTGGAGCGGTATTGATGCCTCGATGGATACTCAAGCGCTAACCCCAGTAGCCGCGGCACATGAAATGAATTTGCCGATTACCGAAGCCGTTCAACGTCTGCGCGCGAATAACACTTACGCGAATCGTTTCCAGCAAGTGTTTGGTGAAGCGCCTAACGCGGAAAACTTCCCGATAGCTTTAGCGAGCTTTGAAGCGATTCAGTTCGCTCCCAAGAATAGAGTGGATGAATTTAAAGAAGGTAATAAGTCTGTATTGAGTGCTTCGGAACGAAGGGGCTTGGATTTATTTGAAGGCAAAGCACGCTGTAGTGGTTGTCACGCGGGTGCCAACTTCACCGATGAAAGCTTCCGTAATAATGGCTTGGCAATGAATGATGATATTGGTCGTGCCGATGTGACTGGCCGTGATCGTGACCATAAGCTATTCAAAGTTCCTTCATTACGTGAACTAGGTTTGACCGGCCCTTATCTGCACGACGGAAGCATCTCAAGCTTGCAGGAAGTAGTTCAGGCTTACAATACCGGTGCAATGAATGTCGCAACCCGTGATACCGATATCCGTCCTCTAGAACTAAGCAATCAAGAAGTGAGCGACATTGTTGCCTTCCTGGGTGCCTTGTCTGAAAACGGCGCGAGTGGCGGTAACACGGGTGGGTCGACCAATGTGAGTGAAGTCAGCCGTGTGAATGGCTTATTGGTAGGCGGAGCCGGTTCTATAAAGCCAGGGTTTACGCTTTACGTTTTTGATAATGACCAAGGTTCTTCTTCAAGTAACTGTGTCGGTGGTTGTGTCAATGCTTGGCCGCCAGTATTAGTAGCAGATTCAGGTGCTTCAGGTGTATCCGGCTTATCAACGATTACCCGTGGTGATGGAACAAAACAAGCAGCCTATATCGGCAGACCTTTATATTTCTTTGCGAATGATACCGCATCATCTGATACCAAAGGCGATGGGGTAAACGGAGTTTGGTGGATCGCTGATGATGCAAATTCATCTGGTGGTGGAAACACGGGAGGCAGTGATACTGGCGATGGAAACACAGGCGATAATACCGGTGGATCAGATATTGGTGGTGACGGTTGGACGCAATGTGCAAGTGAAAATGGCATCTGTAACTTTAGTGGAACCAGGGTAGTTGCTTATGGCGCAAATGGTATTTTTGTACAAAAAACCTTCACCAATGGCGCAAACTGTAATAACAGTACTTTTGGTGATCCTACACCAGGAGTCGTGAAGAACTGCTGGTATCAGAATGATATAAATGGAGGCGGTGATACTGGTAATACGAATCAAGTCCCCATTGTCTCATTTACGCAGCCATCAGGTTCAAATGTATCTGCCAATTTAGGTGTGGTGGTTGAAGCTTCGGATTCCGATGGCGCCATCTCTCAAGTTCAATTATTCATCAATAATAGTTTAGTGAGACCAGAAGGCGGCGCACCTTATGAGTGGGGTACAGCAAATAGCTCTCAAGCTGACAATGCACTATTGAACTTGGTGCCAGGAAGTTATGAGTTGCGTGCAGTGGCAACAGATAACGAAGGTGCAAGCAAAACTGTGACCCGTACTGTGACCGTTCAATCAAACACGGGTGGCGGCGATAACGACGGAGATACAGACGGAGGCGACACTGGAGGTGTTACCACAACGCAATCAGCTACTTTTGAAAAACGTATTACCAGCAGTTCTGACGATGCAGAAGAGCAGTCAAATGGTTCGGTTAATACCACCAGTTCTGATTTGGAACTGACCTTTGATAATAGCAATCAGACCGTCGGGATGCGCTTTACCAATGTCACGATTCCACAAGGCGCGACGATCACAGATGCGTATATCCAATTCACCACGGATGAGAAGAATAGTGGTTCGGCTTCATTAAGAGTGTTTGCGCATGATATCGATGATGCACCTGCCTTCTCCACATCAAGCAATAATATTTCTAATAGAGCAAAAACTACGGCCTCTTCGGCTTGGCGCCCAGCAGCTTGGAACACGGTTGGTGCAGCAGGTAATGATCAGCGAACCAATGAGCTTAGATTTGTGGTTCAGGAAGTGGTCAATCGTGGTGGTTGGCGGTCGGGCAATGCTATGGCCTTTATTGTCACGGGTTCAGGTGAAAGAACAGCTGAATCTTATGATGGTTCAAGTAGCAGGGCTCCTTTATTACGAATTGAATACACTTATGAAACCTCTACGGGTGGCTCAGACGACGGCTCAGGTGGCGATAATGGCGGTTCAACGAATGCTGTAATAAGCCATGTTGGCTCCACGGCTGATTATGATGGCAGTGGTGATGTTCGTCTAAATGTCCCTTCGGGTACAAGAGAAGGTGACTTGTTGATGGCCTTTGTTAGTCGTACCGATGACCTCTTACCCATTAAATGGAATGGCTGGACGGCAGGGGCATCGTGTTATAAGACCACGAATGGTCAAAGCGATTGTCATGAAATTCGCCATTGCAGCAAACCGGATGGTGACTACTGTTTAGAGTTTAACGGCGGCAATGGGCGTGATCTTGCAACCGTTGTGTTCTATAAAACCGCGACAGCGAACGAACCTTCCAGCCATCGCTTTAACTTACGGAATAACCATGCAGGTTGGGGAATTTTAACCACACTTCGTGGTGCCGATAATAACAACCCGATCCGTAGTGTCGCGACTGAATCGAATGACAATAACCCCGATAGCCTATTCCCCTCGGTGAATGGCAATGCTGGGGATTTACTCATGTTGTCCATGGCCTTCGATGATACGACCGCAAGGAATGATTTCGGTGCGCCAAATGGCATGCAAATGTTCAGCTTTATTAATGGTGCTGATGAAGCAGGCTATGTTTATGGCGAAATACTCACACAAAACGGCCAAACAGGGTCGCGTAAAACTAGTGGCCCAGGTGGGCCGAATGCCAAAGATGCGCTAATTTCCCTTACGGTAAAACCAAGTGCTACTGGCGGATCTTCAGGTGGTGGAACAGGTGGCGGAACGGATGGCGGTTCAACGGGCGGCGCTGGCGGTGATGCCGAGGCAGCTAACAACTGGTTGCATTCGGGAGATGATTTAGGCGCGAATCAGTATATCGCCTCTGAGAATGATCGTTATCGTTTGTATCTACAAGGTGATGGCAACATTGTCCTAAGAGACCAGCAGTCTGGTGCCGCGTTATGGTCAACCGGTACCCATGGAAAAAATGGCACCCGTTTGGTGATGCAGGGCGATGGTAACTTTGTGTTGTATACCTCTTCGGGGTCAGCTGTTTGGGCCAGCGGTACGAATGGTACGGGGGCTTCACGTGTCGTCATCAACAACGATGGTTCGTTAGCGATCTATGCCGGTAATAATCCTGTGTGGGCACAAAATGGTACGGGTGACACTGGCAGTGGTTCAGGTGGCGGAACTGGCGGTGGTACGGGTAGTACAGCTGACGGCGTGAAGGTTGCCTTTATCGGTGATACCGGTGCCGGTAGTAATTTCCAGAGTGTCTTGAATCTGATTAAGTCTGAGGGTGCAGAGCTAACCTTGGTTGCAGGGGATACCTCTTACAGTAGCAGTAGAGATGACGATTGGGACAGAATGGTTCGAGATACGCTTGGTTCATCAGACCCAGCGCTCGTCGTGGCAGGTAATCATGACTACGGTGACAGTAACTTCGGCGATGTCCGTTCATATGGCCAAAGCCGTTTGAATAGACAGTCTGGGGTTCAATGTTCCGGTGCTTATGCCGAGAAGATGACCTGTAACTACAAAGGCATCTACTTTGTGATGTCAGCGATTGGTGCATCGGGTTCACGTTCAGAGCATGAAGCGTTTATCTCTAACAGCTTGAATAATGCGCCGAACGGAGCGTGGCGAGTGTGTGCCTGGCATAAGAACCAGCGGGACATGCAAGTCGGTGGCAAGAGCGATGAAACCGGTTGGACAGCCTATGAAAGCTGTCGTCAGAAAGGTGCCATTATCGCCACAGGTCATGAGCATTCTTACTCACGTACACACTTGTTAAGTGATATGAGTAGCAAAACGGTCGCCAGCAAGTCCTCTACGATAACGGTATCAGAAGGCAAAACCTTTGCCTTTGTCTCCGGCCTAGGCGGTATCGGCATACGTGATCAAGAGCGTGGCGGTGATTGGTGGGCGAAGATTTACACCTCATCACAAGGTGCGCGTTACGGTGCCATGTTCGGTACCTTCTATGAAGACAGAGCCGAGTTTTACTTCAAAAATATAAACGGTCAAATCATCGATCAATTTACCGTGATGAAAGGGTATTAAGATGAAAAATGTATTAATCAGAAAACTGATCCTGATCAGCTTTTTAGTCATGAGTCAGCCCTTATGGGCTGGCTGCGAATCTTCTATTATAGATGGTTCGCATACCGCCTTGACCAAAAAAGCAGCGAAATTAGGCGCGTGGGAAGATGCAAAAGAAGTTTGCTACCCCGGTGAAGCGACCAAGTTAAACATGTCTTGCAAAAAGGTCAGCGCAGATAAAGGCGTCCAAGGCAAAAAAGCCATTCAATGTGTTCAGGAAATTTCCTGCAATATCTGTGGTGCTGACTTACAGCGTAAATACGAAGCAATTCAGTAGAGTGATTGGGGGATGAATTTTTTTCTTTTTGTTTTAGTGCTAGTCAGTTCAATGCATAGCATGGCTATCGAAAACTTTCCCGATAGCCATGCTCATCACCATCATGAAATTGTAAAAAAATCGAATCACATGAGAGAGGCTAACCAACATTTCTCATGCGACTTATCTGCATATTCCAGCCAATGTCGTGAATACGAAATATTAGAAAACGCCAAAACGACCCTCGAAGAGATTCATGACGGTTGCGAATCTATGGGAGGCGTGTTTTCGCAGCAAAAATGCCCTACTACTATAAGATTGTCTATTTGCAGCGATATCATTAGAAATTATCATCAACCTGATGTTATCTATAGCAATATTTACTATAAAGGCGCTCCGGCAGACTGGGACATTAAAACAACGGAGCGTGTTTGCGGCGATTTGGGTGGAGAGTTTTTGTCTGAATAAATGGCGCTATAAAAATGACCTCAAACTTTAACTCCAGCGAATACGATGATTTCGATGCTAGTATTTGGCATGAACCATTTCTCAAAAATAAATAATTCAACTATACCTGAGTCACAATCTAGTTGTTTGGCTAAGATTCGCTATCTACTTTTTTGTTCAACTAACGTAATTTAGCCACGATTAGGTTTGTCTCATCTCAGATGTTCTTACATCATGTGTTGATGAATTGAAAGAACAAATAAAACGGATAAAAACAATAAAGGACTAGGTCATGTTTAAATTCAAAAAGCCGAAAAGAGATGTGCGTTTTCTAGACCCAGAAATCGTAAGACATCGTTCCAGTTCACATGCTAAACGTGAAAATTTAACAAACTCATTCCAGTCAACAGACAATCATTTAAAAGTTAATTTTCTAACAGGCTACGACCAAGGAGAGAAGGCATCTGAAGACTCATGGATAACCGTTGCAGGTAATGGTGAAACATTAAACCAAGTGGACAGTCCGTTTCTTAAATTGATAAGTGGCAATAATAAAAGCCCTTATACCATTAAGAATAACTTTCAAATAAACGATGTTGAATCGATTACTTTGTTTGATGTTGAAGAGTCTATTGCGAGCAAGAAAATTGGTGTCTTTTCAGATTCAAAAATATATTCAGCGCTTATTCAATCTCTGCTTAATCCACATGAGCTTTCGATTGGTCATTTTAACCATCCGAATACCTTTGTGGCTGAAAAGTTTACTGAGTTTGATGAGATTTCTGCTTGGATTATCTTTCTGTCCGACGAGGATGAGAGTGATTTTCTAGATCAATTTTTGAATCGTTATGAAAATATACCTACATTATTTTTATTTCCCAAAATGAAACGAGCAAATTGCCAATCTACAATCAATGAATTTATTCGAGAACATGGCTTTATAGCGACAGAAGTTATTCACTGATAGAAAAATTCTAATGCATCTAGAAAGTGCTAG
>JBFJZQ010000054.1:0-13663 GCA_041622015.1 Oleiphilaceae bacterium | reverse complement strand
ACAATAAGCTCCGTTTCATAATGCCGAGGATCAATTTGAGCCAGTTTTTCACCTTTTTGAAATTGACCACCTGCGCGCAGCTTTGGCGACACAAACACTAATTTACCCGCCACTTCAGCAACTAAAGAGCCGGATATTTTGGCTTTTACTTCACCATAAGATTTTATAACAGGTTGAAATGTTTGCGCTTGCATGGCGCTTACACTGACTCGCAAACGTGTCTCGGGAAGCTGTGATTTTTTTCGTGCTTTAGTTGGATTCTCTATTATTTGCCATGCAATAAACGATGACACGACCAATACAATAATCGGAAGAACAAATTGAAGTTTTTTATTCATTTATTAGCCACCTAGCAAAAACTTGGATTTTCTTATAAAGAAAACTTGTTACTTACTCTCGATTTTATTTTTTTAAAGCGTTTTGAAAGCTGTAACGCATCAGGAATTTTGACAGGTGCAATTAATAACAATAATTTTTTAACATAAAATAGATAGCGCGTTTTACGATACCAGAAGAACTTATTCAGTTTCTTTTTCATCCCGTCATAGCCGAGCTGAATAAGCTCTTTAAACTCTTCTTCATTCCCCAAACGACTAAAATGCCCTAAGTCCATGGAGAGCAATAAATCAGCTTTTGTAATTTGCTCCTTTGTTCGAAGATCAATCGCGATATCAATAGCATTACCCATAATTGCAACAATATCTTTCGGCTCTTGATAATGAGGGCAGCCATTGAGGTCTACGGCTACGGTGATACCCGCGCCCATATTTTCCAATGCGGAAATTGGGACATTTTCCGTAATGCCACCATCGACCAATGTTCTTCCATGAATTTCAACCGGAATAAATATGCCAGGAACAGCCATAGAGGCACAAATGGCATCCGCTAGCTTACCCTCTCTAAGAACGACCTGTTCGCCCGTCGAAATATCTGTCGCACAAATAGCCAGTGGGATCTTGGCCTGCTCGATATAGACTTCACCAATATCGCGTTCAACCATCTCTTTAATTGATTTTGTTGAAAATATCCCTTGTTTTTGAAGCTTAAACCCAATTAAAGATGAAAAACTAATTTCGGAAGAGATATTTTCCAAGGTTTCTATATCTTTACCAAAGGCATAGTAACTCGCGACTAGAGCACCAATACTGGTTCCTGCGATAAATTCTATTTCTAGACCATCTTCTTCCATGGCTTTTAAAACTCCAATATGAGCCATACCTTTCGCTGCGCCGCCACCCAAGGCAAGGCCGATGCGACGATTAAAGGGGTTGAGTTTCATTGAGTTTTCCTAATTTGATTCTATGACAGATGCTTCAGTCTGTGTTTCACTTTGACTGCTGAGTATATAGTCGCTCATTGAGCTTGTCGAAATGCCTGTATTGAGCTTAGTCGAAATGCCTGTATTGAGCTTAGTCGAAATATGTTTTTGTAACTCGCCCCTTCGGTAAACTCAGGGCAGGCATGCTAAGGGAACAGCTTTTAAAACTTATTTCAAGTTTTCTAGGCGCTGGAGTGGATAAATATCATACCGACAGCTTTTGCCCAAAATTTGATGCGCAGGCTGTTTTCCTTGAATCGTGTCACCCTTCCTTGGTCGTTTAACGACGACCCGATAACGAGCCTTATCGAGTGCGCCAGCAAGCAATTCAGCATCATCGGCTGATTCGCCGACCAAGGTATGAAACAGACGCATTTCTTTTTTTACTAAGGCGGTTTTATCTCGATGAGGATACATAGGATCTAAATAGATCACATCTGCGACTTTATCTGTCTGCTCATTTAACCATTCACAAGCATTAACCACATGCAAATTCATTCGCGCGGTAATATCCTGGATCTCTGTTCCCTGAGCTTCACGCAGCGCCGCGGCTATCAATTCTGCAATAATCGGTGAACGCTCGAGCAATGTCATGTCACACCCTAAAGAGGCTAAAACAAAAGCATCCTGCGCCAAACCGGCGGTGGCATCCAGAATGCTGGGGCAAACACCTTTATTCAATCCGACGGCTTTGGCAATCATTTGACCTTTGCCACCCCCAAACTTGAGTCGATGTGTGGTTTTTCCCTGAAGAAAGGATGCCGTCACAGGCCCAGGTGCTGATTTTCCTGTTTGTATAATATGTGCCAGCCCCCCCTCATAAACAAAAACATAGGGAAAGGATAACTGATAAGGGTCACTTGCAGTCTGATAAGTAAAAAGTTGAACCTTAAGTTGCTCAGCAAAGTGCGTGGCGGCAGATACAACTGATGAGTCAGCAGCATAAACGCAAAAATTATTTGAAAGATCTGAAGGATAAAACTGAGAAGAATTCATAAAAGCGACTTTAACCGAACGAATTATTTAGGCGAGACCTTTGCACGACTACTGTGCTTGCAAAGGTTTCTAGACGTATAGATCGATACCGACCAACTCACCTTCTTCATACTGCTTGGCCGCATCGATTGTTTGCTGATAAGAGTTAACAGCTTGCTGGCCTTTAAGGGGTGCACTTTCTAGTGAGTTTAAGCGTTGAAATCGTTCCGACTGGATCGCTTCGCCTTTCTTTATAAGCTCAACTTGATTAACGCGTATGCTGTCGTTGCGTGTTTGTGTGTTTCTTGCAGAGGGCTTGTCTTCATTTGTCTGTTGATTAGGCGCAGGAAGCCGTGCCTGACGTTCAGCCTGCTTGGCGGGTGTCAGTATGGGCGATTGAAACCCTGAAGCGATCAAAGAATTAGACATATCCATTTCGGACATCCTTTATGAACAGACTCTTAGTTTAGTGAATGCCATGAGATTTAGTCTAGTAAAAAGTAACAAATTAGACTAAAAAATCACCAAAGTTAACACTTATGACATGTTAATTTGCCTTATTCTCTGCCAGGCAACTTATTCCAGGTTACGGTGTCTCTGACATAACTCGGTAAAGCATCACTGATATCCCCTTTTAAACCTCTTGCAATCGCTGTTTCAGCCAAATAAGCGATGGTATCCGCATTCGGTTGCGCCTTTGTATCAGATTGACTTAAGACCTCAACAAGTTCTTCCGCGAGTAATTCAATCCCCGTTCCAATTCCAGCAACAAGCTCAGATGAAGTGCTAAGTGCAAGAATATCTTTTAACTCAATATTTTCAGGTGCGCCCACTTGTTCATCAATTAGCGTTGTTACATCATAACGTGTAAAAGAATAATTACCCTGCCCGGAATCACTACTTTTAGATACCTCATTTTCAGATACTTCAAACAAGCCCCAATAAACCTCAGACATTCGTGCATCAATACACACCAAAACAGATGATATGCCGTGTTCAAGATAGCTCTGCAAAGCAAGGGCTTTTAAATTTGATATCGCAAAAATAGGTACATCTAAACCATAAGCCAAACCTTGAGCTACACCAGCAGCAATCCGAATGCCTGTAAAAGAACCCGGGCCACTGCCAAAGGCAATGGCATTGACATCGGACAAGACCATATCTCGATTAGCTAGAGCCTGCTTCATCAAAGGCAAAATTAATTGGGTATGTTTTCTTGGCGCATATTCAGACTTTAAACTGATATGTTGTTGATCATACACAGCGACTGAACAGTTTTCTGAAGAGCTATCGAGGGCAAGAATCGTAGTCATATCATCTATTTCTTAGGCAAAAAAATACCAGCCAAGTGAATCATCCTGACTGGTTTTCAAAAAACTTAGATACTAATTAAGCATCCAAGCCTTTTACGATTTGAGCACGAATATCAGCCATTGCACCTACACCATTCACCACAACATAACGCGGTGCATTCTCTCCACCTTTTTCAGCTAGAGAAGAATAATATTCAACTAAGGGTGAAGTTTGTGAATGGTAAACACCTAAACGCTTACGTACTGTTTCTTCTTGGTCATCTTCACGCTGAATTAACAAGTCGCCGGTTTCGTCATCTTTTCCCGGCACCGTGGGTGGGTTATGCGCAATATGATAAATACGACCACTAGCTTCATGTACCCTACGGCCACTTAGGCGTTGAACAATCTCTTCGTCTGGAACGTTAATTTCTACCACTGCATCAATGTTGATATTGCGTTTTTTAAGTGCTTCAGCTTGAGGAATCGTTCTTGGGAAACCATCAAATAAATAACCGTTTTTGCAATCTTCCTGGGTAATACGCTCTTCAATTAATTCAATAATTGTTTCGTCCGACACCAAACCACCAGAAGCCATTACTTCTTTAACTTTAAGACCTAAAGATGAACCTGCTTTCACAGCAGCTCTTAACATATCACCTGTTGAAATTTGTGGTATGCCATATTTCTCTGTTAGAAACTGAGCTTGAGTACCCTTCCCTGCACCCGGTGCACCTAATAAAATTAATTTCATAAACAGATTGCTCCAAATAATATAATAAAAACGAAAATTCTTGCGTTAGGTGGTTATAAATAAACCACATCAGTAGGCCGACTAGTTAAAGAACTTAGCAATGGCTTAACGGTATACCTGTAAACAGAGCCCTATAAAAACGAATACATTTATACCAATATGCATCCAGGGCTATAAGAATAAGCCAGCTTTAGCTTTGACCTAAACATTTAGTATCGATCTATAGATCGAGCCAAACAATACATCAAGCAATTTTACTGGCTAGAGGCACTAAACATCCCTATAAATTGTATTATGCCTGACAATAAATAAAACGCGGCATTATACGTCCAAGAAGGTGCGAGTGGAAGCCTAGTAAACCGCTGAAGCTAAGTTTAGCAAGGATAAGGCATTACGCTACCCAGAAATTGGTAGCGAAAAAATAGATTTAGTAGCTTTAAAAGTTAATCAAGCAGCCATGTTCGCAATCATAGCATCCAAGCTATGGCACTGATCAATACAGGCATCAATCAGCTGCTGGGCTTGTTCTGCTTGAATACCTAACTTTTCAAGTAAGGGAACAGGATCATAGGTGATAGGTTCATCGCCGACTCCATGCTGAGCGAGGTAATAGTTTGCCAACTGAATTAAACTAACATAGTGCTCATGCGCTCCAGAATAGTTTTCCTGTGTGTGCTTGGCAGCGACCATAATACTTGCTTCGGGTAAACCCCACATTTTTAACAGACTCGCACCGACCGAGCCATGCCCTATAGACATTATGTCCTGTGCGCCGCCCATCCCAAAAACTTGCCCTTCTAATTCTTTCATGCTCGCTTCCGGGTTTAGTTCTCGTAAACGATTGAGCATTTTAAATTCGGGTGGAAATAAATGACCTAACAGCAATAAGCCAAAGTTATGTAATAAACCTGATAGGTAAGCCTGCTTGTCATCTATTAATAAATCTGGTTTTGCCAATAAAGCCAAAGCTTGGGCTAAAACACCATTATAAAGTGCATGTTGCCAAAATTTTGTTAAGCCAAAAGGGCCATCCTGAGGAATATTAAATGCCTTCGCTGCGGAGATGCCCATCGCTAACTGGGCAACCCGATCAAAACCAAGCACTATATTTACCGCATCTTTTACTGAGCTAAGATCCCCTCTGTAAGCAAACAAAGCTGAGCGTGCATAGCGCATAACTTGTGCGGCAAGGCTCGGATCTCGCTCAATTAATTCAGCTAATTGGAAGACGTCTGAATCAGGATCTGAGGTTAAGTGCATTATGCGCACTGCAGTTTCAGGCATGGGGGGTAATTGGTGAAGCCGCTGTAACTTCCGTGTAATACCTTCGAGGGAAGTGGGTGCAGATTCGGAGCCCGGAGCTGGCAGCCTTTCAACCGGCTCAGGCCAGACAGCAATATGTCCTTTTACTGCACCACGCATTGCCAAACGAAAGGCCGTTCCGGGTATTTTTAATAAGGTACTTGAGCAACCGCTGGCCGAAAAAACCGTTTCGTTCTCGAGCATATCGACGTCAATGATCACAGGTAAACCATAAGCCATGGCTAAAGCAGGAAATGCACCCGGCTCACAATCTGAAAACAACTTACTGGTCATATCCGAAGATAAGGTTTGAAAGTTTCTGCCCAAGGTTTTATTTAATATTTCAAGATTCAGATCGGCCAAAAAAGGGATGACCGCGACAGCAGGGCCATTTCTATCAATCAAGGCCACACATTTTGCACACAGCTCTGGCACTGCGTTTGCCTGCTCTATTGCCTGGGCAAAATCATGGCTGCGCGGATGATGCACAGGTTGGCACAGAATCCCTTTGCGATTAATAAATTGACTTAATTTTGCTGCTATTGGCACGGCATTTTACTCTGACTGGAACAAATGAAACTATATTCTCCTACAAGTGTAGTCTTTCTCTATGCTTTCGCACGGGTATCGTTCACATAAAACCGTTTTATTATTATGTAATTTGTTAACGGGTGTAATAAATTGTAAGCCTGCTTTGGAGGTAACTTTTCTAGGTTTCGACAAGCTCAACGAGCGGTTCTTTTCGCTTCCAAGCTTGTCGAAGATGTGCCCACACTAACCGGTATTTCGGATCCCCGCTGCAATGCCGGCCATAGTCACTTTTAATGCCATTTCGACACGATTTTTGCGCCCATCAACATGCGGTTTATCTGAATCATTTTCATTCGCCAAACGATCACGTTTTAACAATTCTGCCTGAAGATAATGTAACGGGTCGGTATATGGATTTCTGACATTCAGCGACCCTCTCAACTGAGGATTGTCCACCTGTAACTGAGTCTGTTTTTTGACTTCATTAACACGCTCTATCATATCCAGAAAACGGTGACGTAAGGTATGCCCTAAAGGCTTTAAATGTTCCGGCACTAAAAGCTGATCATAATAACGAGCAATACGCGCATCACCTTTAGCGACAACCATTTCTAACATATCAATATGGGTTTTGAAGAAAGGCCATTCGGCAAACATTTCATCCAACACCGCTGACTTTTCAGAATTGAGAACCTCAGCTAAAGCTTCGTCACTACCTAACCAAGCGGGTAACATTAAACGAATTTGCGTCCAGGCAAATATCCAAGGTATGGCACGCAGACTTTCTACCCCGCCATTGGATTTACGTCGTGCCGGTCTGCTTCCTAAGGCTAGCTTACCTAGCTCTTGCTCTGGCGTCACTGAGCGGAAATACGGTACAAATTCAGGATTTTCTCTCACCGTTGCACGATAGGACTTTAACGCACAGGCCGTCATATGATTCATCAGAGCACGCCAACTTGGCTTGGGCTCGGGAGGAGGAAGTAAACTCGCCTCTATTACTGCATTCAAATAAAGTTTAAGACTCTGCTTCGCAACCGTCGGCATGCCAAACTTAAAGCGAATCATCTCGCCCTGCTCGGTAATCCGGAAACTTCCAGCGACAGACCCTGGCGGCTGAGAAAGAATAGCTCTATTTGCCGGGCCGCCTCCTCGTCCTACTGTGCCACCTCTGCCATGAAACAAGGTGAGTTTCACATCATGTTTTTTGGTTACCGCGACTAAGGATTCCTGCGCCTGATACTGCGCCCAAGCAGCCGCCATCTGGCCAGCATCCTTAGCAGAATCGGAATAACCTATCATCACCTGCTGGGCTTTATTGCAATAATCCAAATACCAGGGAATCGACAATAAAGCATCAATCGCCGCTTCAGCGCCCGACAAATCATCAAGTGTTTCAAACAAGGGAACTACGCCCATATTATGCTTAATACCCGACTCTTTAAGCAGAAGTATTACCGTTAACACATCTGAAGGGGAACTTGCCATCGAAATCACATACGAGCCCAAGGCCTCAGCGGGTTGCGCGGCGACGACTTTACAGGTAGCCAAAACCTCACTGACCTCGTTACTACAAGGCCAATTTTGTGGAATTAACGGGCGTTTGTTTTGAAGCTCTTTGATCAGGAAGTTTTGTTTTTCGGTTTCTTCCCACTGTGCAAAATCACCTAAACCAAGATACTGGGTTAATTCTGACATGACATTGAGATGCCTTTCAGAATCCTGACGAATATCCAGCTTCAAGAGTTGCAAACCAAAACATGAGGCTCTGCGCAAGGTATCTAACAACAAACCGTTGGCAACACTATGCATGCCTTTTTCCATCAATGAGCGATAACACATCATTAAGGGCGCAATTAACTCTTCATTGCTTAGCAGAGCATCACCCGGCTCAAGCAACTCGCCTTTTGCCTGTTTGGCAGACCAATCGAGCGTCGCTAACAGGCGCTTACGTAAATCCGCTAAGACTAAACGGTAGGGTTCATCTCGGTTGCGCTTAAATTCATCTCTGAAGGCCGATGCGGCTTGGGTCAGTTCCTCAGAAGCATCCCACATGGATAACTCATTGGTTAACTCCCTTATATCTCGCAAATATAAATCAGCGGCCATCCAACGACTTAAGCTTAATACTTCTTGAGTCAAGGTAGACGTTACGTTAGGGTTGCCATCTCGGTCTCCACCCATCCAGGAGGTAAACTTAATCGGGCTAAAATCTGGTGGTAAGCTATGCCCGAACTTTTCTTCTAAGGCGACATCGAAGTCTCTGAGAAATGTCGGAAGAGCATGCCACAAACTATTTTCAACCACAGCAAAGCCCCACTTGGCTTCATCTACAGCAGACGGCCTATCTTGACGTATTTCGTCAGAATGCCATGCTTCACAGACCAAACGATTCAAGCGTTCTAGTATGTCTTTACGCTCTTTTTCGTTTAAATCTTTTCGGTCTTTTGCCGCTAAACATTCACTCATCGCATCATACTTCATGATCAAGGTACGCCTTGTCACTTCAGTTGGGTGAGCGGTCAACACGAATTCGATAGATAAGTCTTCAAGCAAGTTAGCTAAATCTTCTTTGCTACTCCCGCTATTTTTCAAGCGTTCTAACAACTGATCAAAGGTTTCAAGACCGCTTTCCTGATCGGAACGATGCCTACGCACACCGTGATACTGCTCAGCGATATTGGCAAGATTTAAAAACTGATTAAAAGCACGAGCGACAAAAAACATATCATCATCACTTAAATCCTCAAGCAAACCGACGAGTTCTGGGCTTGCATCACCAGAGCTTTCTTCACGGTCTAACTTAGCCGTAGCACGAATCGCTTCGACCTTATCAAGAAACGCCTGCCCAAGGTGCTCCTTAATATTCTGACCGAGTAATTCCCCTAACAATCGCACGTTTTCACGTAAGTCTGGGTGTAGTTCTGCCATAACATCCTCTTTGTTGAATGAATAATCTCTTGAATATGTCCGGTAATCTAACAACTTGCTTTTTTGTATTATTGAGCGCTAAATGTAATGAGCTAATTTAGTTTAGTAACAATTCCATACAATTCTATGCACGTCAAACACTCAGACCTTCGCTAGACTTAGATTATATGAGGTGATTTTTGATAAAGATCAAATTTGATCTGGCTGACTCCCCAAAAAAGCACCTTTCTAGACTATAAATTAGTCACAGATCAACGCTCAAAAGGACTATGCCCATGAAAATTAAATCTCTCGCAGAATGTTGGGAAAAACAAGCAAAAGCAACTCTTACCTCGGAAGAATTTGCTATAAGATTACCCTTAGAAGATGCTGCAAAAATAAATGCGCTAACTGAAATGTATCCAAAACGCTCTCGTAGTGAAATTTTGGGTGAACTTATTTCTGCTGCGCTAGAAGAACTAGAAACAGCTATGCCTTATGTTTCTGGTGATAAGGTGATATCACACGACGAAATGGGTGATCCACTTTATGAAGATGTTGGCCCTACCCCTGTTTTTATGACTTTAAGTAAAAAGCACCTAAGTTTATTAAAGCAACAAGGCCAGAAAGCGGCGAACGCCTAAGAGTTTGATAAAAAAGTTTATTTCAGGAATAAAGACTTAAACCCATAAATTATCTGCGGCTTGACGCAGCCCCTAAGTCTGCGTCAAATCAATTTTCACTAAAAAGCATTTTAAACTTTGCTATTTTACGTTTATTAATCAATAGTTAATATTCAAGCACAAAAAAACACACCAACAGCGCACAATTACGAATGCATAACCCCCTAAAACGTAAATGGACTCGTTCAAAGAAGCTACTGGCAGCCTCTTTGTTATGGATTCCTCTCCTTCTAAATGCATCTACTGGGTTTGCCAAGACAGAACAAGACATCAAAGCAGCTTTTCTCTATAACTTTATGAAATTTATTGCTTGGCCCTATGACGAAGAACAAATCGAATTTAATTTATGCGTCATTGGAGACGACCCAGTGAATGAAAAGCTTAAAATGCTCCAATCCCGCCCGATTCATAAATTGAATCTACATGTCGAGCATTTTTACGCCCTAAACTCCGAAATCACCTGCCATGTCGTATTCGTGGGTGAATCAGAAAACAAGTTTGCCGATAAAATTATCGAATTCTATGCCCATACACCCACCTTAACAGTGAGCAGTATCGAAGGCTTTGTCAATAAAGGAGGTATGGTCGGATTTATCACACTTGGCAACATTATTCGCTTCAATATCAATTTAAAGCAAGCCAAGAAAACTCAACTTTCGATTAGCTCCAAGCTACTTGAACTGGCCAATCAGGTTGAGCAATAACATGACTAAATTCAAGGACTTCCCTATTCGCACCAAACTGATTTGTTTTATCATGATCAGTACATTATCGAGTGTTTTCATTCTTAGTTCGGTATTTGTTATTCAACGCTACCACTCCTTCAAACTACAAATTACCGATGAATTTTCTGCCATCACCCAAATCATTGCAGACAGAAGTAATGCGGCAATACTGTTTGAGGACCAAAGAGCCTTGGGTGAAATTTTGTCCAGCTTGGAGCTGCACCCTCAAGTAATTCTAGCCTGCACCTACAATGCTGAAGCAACTTTACTAGCCCAATATACCAAAACCAATGAGACTACACCCTCTAGTTCTGACTGCCCACGTAAACCAATCACCGTTAAAGATTATTTCAGTGAAAGCTATTTCCATATATCAGAACCTATCAACGTCAACGGTGAAAAAAGCGGTCTTATTTATATCCAAGCTTCGACATCTAAATTAGTCAACGAAGTGATCACCACCGCGCTCTCTGCTTTGTCACTCTCTACACTTATTATCTTTTTAGCGTTTGCTTTTGCACGCTATATTCAGCGTTTTATTTCCAACCCGCTGATTGAACTTCAACAATCAACAGCGAATGTCAGCTTAGAAAGAGAAGCAATGCCCGAACTAAAAAAACGCAACGACGATGAAATTGGTGCACTGGTGGACTCGTTCAATGAAATGATCAAAACCATCGCCAAACAAAATGACATTATCATTGCACATACCGACAATCTTGAATTAGAAGTCCATGCACGAACCAAAGAGCTCGCTTTGGCCAATAGAGAACTTGAAGCATTCAGTTATTCTGTTTCTCACGACCTAAAAGCCCCCTTAAGAACCATTGAAGGCTTTAGCTTGGCACTAGAAGAAGATTATGGCGACCAATTGGACGAAACCGCACTTCACTATTTAAGCAGAGTGCGTGCCGGTAGCGACAAAATGTCCCAGCTCATCAGCAACTTATTACAACTATCGCGTGTCACACGTCTTGAGCTAAACAAGCAAGCTGTCGACATGAGCTCATTAGCAAGCAAGATTCTGCATGATCTCCAAAAAGACGATAAAGACCGTGATATTCAGATACACATTCAGAAAAACTTAACCGCCACCGGTGATCCGATGCTGATCGAAATACTCCTGGATAATGTCATCGCCAACGCTTGGAAGTATAGCCACAAGGTCCCTCTTGCGCTTATCGAAATTGGTAGCCATGCGCATTTAGGTAATACCATTTATTACATCAAAGACAACGGCGCGGGTTTCGACATGAAATATGCCAACCAGCTATTTAAACCTTTCAACCGGCTGCATTCTGCGGAAGAATTTGATGGTACGGGTATCGGCTTGGCAACCGTAGCCAGAATTATTGAACGACATCACGGCAAGATTTGGGTCAATTCAGAACGCAACTCAGGCACAACATTTTACTTCACTTTATTCCCAAAAAGTTCCAATAGTGCAGAAGCCGAGGTTGAATTTGTTAATCAGCACAAAAAATTATAAGTGCTTGATTGTATTTGTTTGTTTTTATTCTAGACTTACTCATGAACTGACAAAAAAACAATGGCTTGGCTACTTTTCTTACTAAGTCAATATAAAAAAGACATCATAAATGTCATAAAAATAATCGTCAGATAAAAAAACACTCATTTTATCCACGCTGGCTTGTCTCAGCTTTAGCCGAACATTTAAGTAAGATTCATTTGTTTAATATTTTAATCGTTGATGATTCAGAAGACGATGCAGTATTGCTGTTACGTGAACTCAAAAAAAACGGGTTAGATATTCAATCCAAACGCGTTGAATCCGATACTAGCTTAAGAGAAACCCTCCAATCTGGGGAATGGGATTTAGTCATTTCAGACCATAATATGCCCGCCTACTCGTCACATGAAGCACTAAAAACAATCCGCGAATTGAACAACGATATTCCCGTGATTATTGTATCCGGTGAAATTTCAGAAGTTGATGCAGTACAAAGCATGCGCAATGGCGCTCAAGATTACGTCATGAAAGATAATCTTGCGCGTTTGATCCCCGCGATTGAACGAGAAATTAGAGAAAGTGAAGTGCGCCACGAAAAACGTTTAGTAGAACAAGACTTAGAACACTTGGCCTATCACGATCAACTCACCGGCCTTGCCAACCGCGAACACTTCGAACACTTCCTTGAATCTTCTATTGAAAACGCGCGTCATAATCAATCTGAACATGCGCTGATGTCGCTCGATCTTGATCAATTCAAAATCATTAACGACACCTGTGGCCACTTGGCCGGTGATGAATTGTTAAAACAAATTTCTTTGTTACTGATCAGACAAACCAAAAGCAAAGATAAAGTGGCGCGGATGGGGGCCGATGAGTTCGCGATTTTACTGAGTCATACCACGCAATCTGCTGCCCTGCAAATTGCCAGAAACATCCAAGCCACCGTGCGTGAATTAAGTTTCAGCTGGGACAACAGATCATTCAGCACCAGCATCAGTATTGGCGTAGGCAGTGTCTCCAAGAAAACATCTTCTGTACTGAGCGCCCTGAGCTGTGCGGATTTAGCCTGCAATACTGCCAAAGAAAAAGGCCACGACGGCATTCAATGGTTTGATGAGCAAGACCCGGAATACCTAAAACGTCGCGGTGAAATGCACTGGGTCGGCAAGATCAAGCAGGCCATCGCCGAAGACACCTTTGTCTTGCACTTCCAACCTATGTCTGGTCTACAACCTCATTGCGCGGGCTTGCATGGTGAATTTTTGGTTCGCCTGAATGAACCTGACCGCTTGGTTTACCCCGGTGAATTTATCCCGGCTGCTGAACGTTATAAATTAATGCCCAAGCTCGATCGTTGGGTGGTTGAAAACGCCTTCAAATATCTTGCAGAGTCCGGCCTCGGTATGAAAGACGACGGCACCTTCTTTATTAACTTATCGGGCAGTTCCTTAAGCGACAAATCATTCTTTAACGACGTGCGTGCCCTGCTGGCAAAATACCAGGTCAGACCACAACGTATCTGTTTAGAAATAACTGAAACATCCGCCATTGATAACTTCCAATCTGCCGTTGAGTTTATTACCGAAATTAGAGAAGAAGGCTTCAAGTTTGCCTTAGACGACTTTGGTGCAGGCATGAGTTCATTCTCCTACCTGAAAAAAATCCCTGTCGATTACCTGAAAATCGATGGCAGCTTTGT
>JBFJZQ010000053.1:0-13849 GCA_041622015.1 Oleiphilaceae bacterium | reverse complement strand
GGAGAAGGAGACTAGATTATTTGATATGTCGAGAGGGTAAGTTCGAAGCCCTCTCGACATCATTCTGAAATCAGTTATCAAGCTCTGCAAGAAATTCCCCCTCACTGAACAAATATCTCTGCACCACACCTTCAGTTTTGTGCGCTAAACAAACTCCTTCATTGTTTTTGATCAAAGGCTTAAGTTTTATGAGGTTTGAGAGCAGGGTATCAAATGAATCTACATATTCATTTTCAATGGTCATGACACCGGCAGAAATAGAAATAATACTCACGATACTAGGTTCGCCGTGAGCATCAAAGATCTCAATACCACCTTGTTGAATATCTTGTTCTGAATAGAACTTTAATACTTTATGATTGAACTCTGAAAAAATGGCTCGCAGGCTCTCCTGCCATGCCCCTTCAGGTAAAACCAAAATAAAATCATCGCCGCCAATATGCCCTGCAAATTTAGTACTTTGCTTAATATGCCTGCGCAGTATTTCTGCAAACATAATTAATACCTGGTCCCCCATGATATGCCCGTATTGATTATTGAAGACCTTGAAGTGACTCAAATCGAGTAAGGCTATACAAAATGTCGAGCCTTTTTCGAGCAATTCATTCACGCAATAACTAATCGGCGTATTGCCTGGCAGCATGGTTAACAGGTTTTCTTGATGATCAGGTCGCACCCGAAGTTGTGTTACTTTGCGCAACAAGTCGATGACGGTACCAATCCCTAAAAAGCGGCCTTCGCTCTCTATTGCAAAGTCATGTTCTGCATTTAATTGAGCACGAGAAGTGACTAAGCGACTAACTTGTTCGATCCGCTGATGTGCTTCAACCTTCAAAAAATTTGATGACATGACCGTTGAAACAGCTTTGGCTGACACCACCTCACGACGTTGTTTTTTTGAGTACTTTGCAAGAAAATTTCTTCGGTAAATCATTCCTTGAACAGCCTGACCATCTAATACAGCAATAGAGTTTAGATGAACACTTTCCTCAAATATTTCAAACACCGTTTGAACTCGTGCATTGATATCCACAGAAGACTTCATCACTACCAAATCACAGGCAAGACTCGCCTGATTGGTCGCTGAAAATACCTTATCCTGAAGTAGCTGCTCAATATTTGGGGGAAGTGGCGCTAACTCTGGTTTTTGAACCAAATAGCCTTGGACGTTATGGATGCCCAGTTCATAGAGTTTTTTTAATTCCTTTTCGGTTTCAACACCTTCTGCGATCAGAATAGCGCCCATCGCACGTGCCACCGCAACCAATTCCCTGGCGGTTTTCTGTTTTGATAGACTGCCATGAATATTGTGGATGAAGTCTCTATCCAGCTTTATGTAGTCGGGCTTGAGCTCTTCCCATAACGCATGCAATTCTGAGTTTTCTCCAACATTACCCATACCGCTCAGATGATCTATGGCTATTTCAAAACCCTGCTCATGAAAATACGCCACGGCTTCGGTTAAATCTTTGATGTTCTGATAGGCATTTTTCTCGTCAATCTCGAGCACCATGCGAGTGGGAGGAATAATGTTATCCGCGATCATTTTACCAACTTGGTTCTTCAAGCGGCTACTGGCAATCAGCATTTCATTTGATAAATTAATGAATAATTTATGACTCAATTGCAACTGTTCAAAACAGCTTGCCGCATTGTGAATACACATTAAATCGAAGGGTTTTAAAATACCCGCAGCTTCAGCAATATCAAACATGGCAGGTGCTGCGAGACCGTTTACGGTATCAAGCCCTTTGGAAAAAGCTTCCCACCCCAACAGTTCACGATTTTCAATATTAACAATAGGCTGATACCAGCTAGTAATATTGTGTTGTTTTAGTATATCTTTAACGACGTATTTTTTGTGCATATGAACGACACTATTATTTTCCTAAAAACGAATGTATTTTCTAAAACGGCTGTATGTCCAAAAAACGAAACATCACGATAGATAACCTCAGTATTAAGAATAGCTACAAATTGATAATAAACCGGCTAATCTTAGCATTACAATTTTTAACGCCCTAACTAACTATTTTGAGTTATATTTACCTAAAAATTAAACTGGCGGCAAGATGACTTTCAAAACACAGTCAAAATACATTTTTTTGTGCTTTCTATTCTTGGTCTTCAGTCTGCGACTAAGTGCTGAAACCCTTAAAATAGCTAGCGGTGAATACCCTCCGTGGACCTCGGAAGCACTTCCTCATGGCGGTTTCATTAATCATATCGTCTCGAGTGCTTTTGAGCTATCGGACATTCAAGTGGAATTCCATTATTTACCCTGGAAAAGAGCCTTAGAGGCTACCCGAGTAGGTCAGTTTCATGCCAGTTCTTTTTGGGGTGAAAACAAAGATCGTGAAGGTGACTTCTATTATAGTGATGTTATTCAGGACGATTCTTTTGTGTTTTTTCACAAAAAGTCATTACCCCCATTTGAGTGGAAAAGCTTGTCTGACTTATCTCATTTACGCATCGGCGCAACGCTTGGCTATACTTATACCGAAGAATTTTGGAAGCTTGCAAACAACGATACACTGAGAGTGTCGGTTAGAAATGATGATCTTACCAACTTGAGTCAGCTTATCAATGGAGAGATTGACCTCTTCCCTCTGTCAGAACTGACGGGTTATTACTTATTAAACAAGCACTTCTCTAAAGAACAGGCAGCTAAAATCGGTGTAAATTTGAAACCCCTTAATTTAGGCAAAGACTTTATCCTGTTTAGCCGTTCAATTGCTGGCAATGAAAAATACCTGAAACTTTTCAATCAAGGTTTAAACAAACTAAAAAAGCAAAATAAACTCGAACTTTTTCGCAGAGAACTACTGCAATGATTAAGAAACTGACGGATTTCTTAATCATTATACTTTTACAAATATTCTGCGTTGTACTTCCAGCTCATGCGAATGAAGTAAGGCCTCTTTCTACTATAGAGTTAGGAGATTCGTTTTTATCCCTCAACCCTATACCTAAGATGGTTTACCTTGAAGATAAACAACATGCATTAGCAACACATGACATACTAAATACAACTGATATTGAATGGCTAAGTATTCCCAACCCTTCTGCAAACTTTGGTTTTTCAGACAGTGTTTTTTGGTTCAAACTCTCTATGGAGAATGCAAGCGATCACCTACACGAACTTTATCTTCATATTGATTATGCCTTATTAGACAGGATCAATGTTTATCAGACAAATGAAGGTAACTTACTCGCCGAATTTGAGGCTGGAGATCACCTACCCTTTGCTAACAGACCGGTTAAATTCCCGACTTTTTTGTTTCCGATCAATATTGAAGCCAATACAAGCTCTGACATTTATATCAGAATAGAAACCCAAGGTACCGTGCACGCGCCTATTACTATTTGGGATAAAGAACAATTCTTAATCGACTCGCAGTCTTTTCTATTTTTATATGGCTGTTTCTTAAGCGCCATGCTCATTATGAGCGCCTACAATCTTTGTTTGTTTTTTACGATACGTGACAAAAACTACCTTATCTACAGTGTGTTTATTTTATTAGCGACCGGCGTTCATAGCTCGCTTGATGGCTTTGCTTACCAATGGTTTTGGCCAAATCTACCCGAATGGCACCAAATTTCTGCGGTATTTTTTATCGCCATGGGTTGTTTTGTCACCACCCTCTTCACTCAAACTTTATTGCCTATTCCTAATAAGAGCAGAATACGCATTGGCATTAATTTTCTGATGGCACTGACTGCCTGCTCAGCCTTGATGTCTTTGCTTTTAAGCTATCGAAATGCCGCCATGCTCAATGCGTTTACGACGATTATTTCAATGCTAGGTGTCATCCTGGTATGTCTTGCGATGCTCAAGCACAGTCCTAATGTCGCGCGATATTTTATTTTCGCTTGGAGCACATACTTTGTTGGGATTATTTTAAAATCATCCAGCAACATTGGCCTCATAGAGTCGACACTCTTAAGTGAATATGCCGGAAATATTGGCGCAGTCAGTGCCGTGCTCATTATGTCTCTAGCCTTGGCTGAGAGAATTAAGAGTGAACGGCTCGCGAAAGAACAAGCACAGATAGAATCGATCAATCATTTAAGCCGTTTCGAAAGCCTGTATCAAAATGCCTTGGAGGGAGTGTTCACGTTTAATCTCAAAGGCCAACTACTTTCGGCAAACCCTGCATTTTATCAACTCATGGGGGTCAGCAATGTTGATGAGTTTAATGCGCTTGATTCAAGAGATCTTAGCACCAATCACCGATCGACTCAGAGAGCTGACAGCAAGCACCCTAGAAAAAAAAGTTTCAAACTTTCACAAGAACGTTTTCAAAGGCTACTTTCGGCTCTCAGAGAAAATGGCCGGGTGACGGAACATGAAACGAAAGTCAGTAACCCACTGGGCCTCACCACCTGGATTAACGTTTCAGCCAGACTTTCCACTGACCAACAGACAAATGAACAAATAATAGAAGGCACCTTGATTAACATTAATGAGCGCAAAGCCTTTGAAGAACAACTGAAACATCTTGCTAACCACGATTCGTTAACAGGTTTGGTTAATCGAAGAGCATTTGAAATTGCGATTCAAAACGCCCTCGACGCCGTTAAAGAGCATAAGCATAGTTGCTGCCTACTGTATTTGGACTTAGACCAGTTCAAGATAGTCAATGACCTGTGCGGTCATTCAGCGGGCGACCTCTTACTAAAAAACCTAAGCCAACGACTCTACCGAAAAATACAATCTATTGATGATCAGCACATTATTTCCAGACTCGGTGGTGATGAATTTGGCATTCTCTTAAACAAGGTTTCTTTATCCAAAGCACAGGAGATTGCCGAACAATTTAGACAAGAAATTGAAGAATTTCTGTTTGTTTGGGAGGGACATCGGTTTTCACTTGGTGTCAGCATTGGTTTGGTTGAACTATGTCCGTTCCATCACTCTATCGAGCAAGTGGTCGTCATGGCCGATACGGCGTGTTATTTGGCTAAAGATCAAGGCAGAAACCGGGTACATGTTTTTGTTGAATCTGATCAAGAACTGGAATTTCGCCAGCTTGAAATGCAGTGGGTAACCGATATTAAGCAAGCACTCTCAGACGATAGTTTCTTTCTGGTTTTTCAAGATATCGTGGCCAATCAAAAGCGTCGTGATGGCTATCATTATGAAATTCTCATTCGCTTGGTTAACAAACAGGGCAACCTATGTGCCCCTGGACAATTTTTGCCGGCATCCGAGCGTTACAATCTGATGCCCAATATAGACCGTTGGGTCATTAATCATTATTTTTCCTGGCTTAATCAACACCCTGAACATCTGGAACAACTAGCCTGCGCCAGCATTAACTTGAGCACAACCAGTATTGGCGATAACACCTTTTCTGCTTTTTTAACGCAAGCCTTCCAGGAACATGGTATTCCTCACCATAAAATTTGCTTTGAAATAACCGAGAGCATGGCCATCACACACCTAGACAACTCCCATAGCTTTATCGAAAAGTTTCATAACTTAGGCTGTCGCTTTGCATTAGATGACTTTGGCACGGGCTTTTCCTCCTATGCATACTTAAAAGAGTTAAAGGTCGATTACTTAAAAATTGACGGTTTGTTTATTAGAAATCTGTCAGACGACGCTGTTAGCTTAGCCATGGTGAAATCCATCAGTGATGTGGCGAAAGCAATTGGTATCGAGACCATTGCTGAGTTTGTTGAAACTGAAGAAGTTCAAACGAAATTGACAGCACTCGGCATCACCTACTCCCAAGGCTACCATATACATAAACCCGTGAAACTGGATATCAGCCGTTTCTCTAATTTAAGCTACAAAACGAATCAGACTTAAAAATAAGCTTTTATGGAAACTAGAATAGGTAATCAATGAACACCCTCTACATTACAGGTGCAGGTGTAAGCGCCGAGAGCGGCATTCCGACCTTTCGAGGCGAGGATGGTTTCTGGACTATCGGCAGTCGAAATTACACGCCGATGGAAATGGCAACCCGACGCATGTACGCCCAAAAGCCCGCTGAATTTTTAGCTTGGTATTACCACCGCTTTGCGATTTATCGCAACCACGGGCCGAATGATGTTCACCGTTGGCTGGCGGATAAAAACCTCATCACCCAGAATATCGACGGCCTTGATGGTAAAGCAGGAAATAAAAATTATATTGCTATTCATGGCCGACTCGATCAAATGACCTTGTTTCATGAACAAGGCCCGACGGTGGATATTTATCAAACACCTTGGGATGAGCTAGCCAAGTCGGGCAGTTTTAAAAAGGATGAAAACAACACAGAACTAAAGCAAGCGCTGTTTGAAATATTCAACATTAACCCGAAAACAGAGCGACCAGAATTAAACCATTCCTTCAAACCCTACGTATTATTATTTGATGAATACTACACAGACTTATATCGCATTACAGAAGCCCAAGATCGTATGCTAAATGCTCAAAAGATCGTCTTTATGGGCACATCTTTTAGCGTCAATATTACTCAAATGGCCTTAGAAACAGCCATGCGTTACAGCATTCCTATAGAAGTGGTGGACCCTAACCCTGTGGCACTTCCCTATGACAATGTTATTTATCATAAAATTAACGCGTCTGAATATATTCAAAAATAAAACATCTACCTTGGGGCATTTCTTACTTGAGCATTGTTCTTTATGATGCCCGTTAAACTATCAGTACTTTATTGGAGAACATACATGCAAAATATTTCAGCAGGAGGCATTGGGCTAAGGTTTCTATTTGCCCTGATCTTAGTCTTAGCTACCTTCAATCCGAGTGGTTATTCATATTTTCATTGGCTGGTCGATACTTTTACCACACCGACACCTTGGCTAGCACTGGCAGGCATTGCCCTCATCATTGGTTGGGTCATTTATCTCAGAGCCTCGATCAAATCCTTAGGCCCGGTTGGCCTAGCGTTAGCGGCTATTTTAGTCGCTATAATTTTATGGGTATTTATTGATATGGGCATTATGAGTATGGATAGCCCTTCTGGATTCATGTGGGTAATCGAAGTATTTGTTGCCGCTATTTTGTGCCTGGGCATGAGCTGGTCTCATGTTAGAAGGCGGATGTCTGGCCAAGCCGACGTTGATGACATTTAATTTTTTCATCCTTAGGCTTACATAGATTTAATATCAAACACTGCTTCAGGCCATAGACTGGGATTCCCAAACTCATTACCCTTAAGCACCTTTTTTCCTTGGAGTTTAATATGTTAAAAAAATATGCTATATGTTTAGTCACTGCATCTATGTTATCAGGCTGTATGACTTATGACCCTTATACCGATGAAGAAAAGGTTTCGAAATCGACTTCCGGCGCCGTTATTGGTGCAGTTGCAGGAGCAGTAATTGGTGCCGCCACTTCAAGCAAGAAAGACAGAGCAAAAGGTGCCCTAATTGGAGCCACAGCTGGTGGTGCCATTGGAGGGGGTGCGGGTTACTATATGGATAAACAAGAAGCCGCCTTACGCCATAAACTTTCAGAAAGCGGTGTTCGAGTTGTCAGAGATGGTAATGAAATAACCTTAGTGATGCCGGGCAATATTACCTTTGAAACCAGTAAAGCCAATATCCAACAAAGTTTTGAAGCGACCATCAATTCCTTAGCTATCGTTCTGGAAGAGTTTGATAGAACTGCAATCAAAATCGTTGGTCATACTGACTCAACGGGCTCGCTAGGCTTTAATCAAACGTTAAGTGAACAGCGTGCTGGTAGTGTTCAACTAGCGCTTCAAGCAAGAAACATCGCAGCGGGTAGAATTCAAGCATCGGGTCAAGGCCCTCGTTATCCTATCGCAACAAATGACACACCAGAAGGCAGACAAGCCAATCGCCGTGTTGAATTAAAATTACTTCCTCTTGACGCAGAGTAATTAATTAAGCGCTGATAAAAACCCGGCGAATCCGGGTTTTTTTTATGTTTACGGGAAATGAAAACCTTACGCTTTAACTTCGCTGACTCCCCTTGAAAACATCTTTATATTTCGTCTCGATTACATTTCTACACCAATAAACTGTAAATAATCACCGTATAATTCGTCCAAATTATGCTAAACTTGCCCGACTATCCTAATTTTTTGAGTAATCATTTTTATGGCCCAGCCTAAACTCGCCATTCGCGATAAAACCGTATTCGACGGTATCTTAGTTAAATCCTTATTGAAATTTTTAGTGGTTAATTGGTTCAGATTAACGGGCTGGAAAACCACCCCAACTTCGCCGGAAGGCGCGGGTATTACGATAGCGGCACCACATACCTCTAACTGGGATATTATTTATGCCTTAGCCGCCGCCATCATTTTTGATATCAAGATATACTTTTCAATTAAAGAAAGTTGGTGCCGCGTGCCACTTATCGGTTCTTTAATTTTATGGTTTGGCGCCATTCCCATCAGTCGCTCTGCCAATGGCCAAGGCCAAGTCGCGCTGATAAAAGAATTTGTTGAGAAACATAAAGGTGAACGGATTTTTTTCCTGTTTACGCCAGAAGGCACACGAGGCAAAGTCGATAAATGGAAGACCGGGTTTTACCATGTAGCCAAAGATTGTGGCTTACCGATATTTCTTGCACAGGTTGATTACCGTACAAAAGTATCTGGGGTATTCCACACTTATCAACTAACAGAGGATAAAGAAGCCGACATTCTTGCCATTCAAGCCTCTTACGGTCGAGTATATGGTCGCCACCCTAAAGACCAATACCCTGCTTATTGTGGGCCACTTCCAGTTATATCTGAAAGAGAAGCCTCGGTCATGAAAGCGATGTATTCCTTGAAAGAAGCCGCCACCCAAGCTGAAATTGCAGCCAAAGCAAAATTTGAAGAAGTAAGCAGCGAAATGCTCGAATATCTTATCGAGAAAGGCATACTTGAAAAAGTATTCGTTACTAAAAACAACAAGGAAGTAACCACTTACAGACTTACTGTGTCTGGCAGTGGCTGTTTATTACACTTATCTCCGACCTTGTAGTTGTCATAAGCTTCCAGCTCTCAATGACTACAAGCGCCTAAGTTTTATCCATGAAGTTTGCTAAAATAATTAGCAAGCTTCAGCCTCACAGCTTCGACCCACTCTCTTCTAACAGCTAATATAGTTTCTCTTGTATTATCCTCGTCCAAAATAGCTATTTTTTATTTATGGAATACATGCATGTTAGAACGCTTTGAAAGATTAACAAACCTGTTACTAAAGCATGAAGTAACCTGGAAAACATCGACATTCAAGCAAGCTAACTTTCGCTATTTAGACCAGCAGGCAGAACTAAAACAATGGCTATTTTCTCTTTCAGACCATGAACTAGCCAGCCTGCAAAGCAATGATACACTTCTGTTAAACGCTATTTTCTGTGTTTTTCCAGACGCTGCAGAAATTTTAGAATTACTTCAGTTTCCCAGTTCAATAAGCTCTACCCTTCAGCCCCCAGAAAAATTCTGGGACACTGATATCCCAGGCAGAAAAGCCTCTCAGATTCTTGCCTTCAGTGATGCAGTTGGAAAGATAAACCACCCCATTTTAGAATGGTGCTGCGGAAAACAACACTTAGGTCGTTTTTTAAGTGAGGTAAATAATCAACCTTCAGAAGGCTTAGAAATTGATACGCACCTGGTTGCTAAAGCAAACGAACTGAGCAAAAAACGTAAGCTTCACCACTTAGTCATAACTCATGAATGCGATGTATTTTCTACCCAAGCAGATCATTTCATTAAGCAAGACCAGCATATTGTCGCACTGCATGCCTGTGGCGGCCTTCACGCACAGTTATTAAAGAAATGTGCTGAGCATCAAGTCAACCAGATTAGCGTTTCACCCTGCTGCTATCATCGCTTTAACGCCTCTGAACGATATCAAGCCTTATCCAAGTCTGGGCAAACGTCGGCGTTAAGGCTAACAATGAGTGACTTAAGATTAGCGGTACAAGAAACTAAAACAGCCTCTGCTAGCGAAACCCGAAAGCGCAGAACCCTACAAGCCTGGCGACTGGGTTTTGATAGTTTACAAAGAGACATTAGGGCTGAGGATAGTTATCTGGAAACGCCATCAGTCAATTCTTCGATTTTAAACACTAGCTTTAAATCCTTCTGCAAAGAATTAGCACACAGAAAAAACCTAGTGTTAGACGGCAGCATTAACTATAAAGATTATCAAATTAAAGGCGCAGATCGGTTTTATTTGTATGAAAGAGCAGAGCTATTTAGAATGTGTTTTCGACGCGCCCTGGAGACCTGGTTAATTTTAGACAGAGCGTTTTATCTTTCTGAACAGGGGTATAAAACCAGCATTGAGATATTTTGTTCCTCGGATATTAGTCCGAGGAACTTTATGCTTCATGCACAATTACACACTTAGCTTAATTCGAAAAGTTAAAAGTACCGTCCAAGCTAAAGTTCGTGGCACTGGCATCATCAGAAAATAAGTATGAAATTATATAAATACTTGCTTCAATATCATCATCTAATTCATAACCGACGGATGTAAATTCCCCTGCAGATAAATCCCCATTACTGATAAATTCAGGAGCCGTTAATGGGGATTCAGGAAATGCAACAAAGGCATTACCGTTATTTGGGTCAAAATAACCTATCTCTACCTGCTCAATATTAAAGACTCTATTCGATAAATTACGTAACAGTACCAAGAAAATACTGCCCGCTTTCAGGGTGCCATTTTCATAAACCACATTAGACTGCCCTTTTGCAAATAAGGCGTCTGATAGCTCATTAGTGCTTAAAACACCGGAACTGACAGTGAAATCAGGGGTAGTCGCAGATAATGAAATGAAACCATCATAACTCGATTGCAGCGAATAACTGACCGAACCATTGCTCGTCACTAAATTTTCAATGCGACTAGTATCACCTTCTGTGATGGTTAAGGTAATGGCTGTACCATCAGCAATAACACCGCCTTCAGCACTAGGCACTAACACCAGATTCACTTGCGCTGTATCGCTATCATTATTGAGAATGATATTTGGCTGAACACTGACATTGAGTGCTTTTGGCACGTTGGGATTAAGCGTCACGTCAAGTTGAACAGCAGTAGCACTAACACCATTTAACGACGCACTTATATTGGCTGAACCTACCGAAAGCGCTTTCACGAGCCCCTTATCTGAAGCACTATTGCCAATTGAGGCTACATTAACATCACTACTCAACCAGTTCACTTGAGCTGAAACGTCCTTAGTTGACGCATCTGAATAGCTGGCCGTTGCCGTCACCAAAATAGACGATCTAACGTTTAACTGAGAACTTCCAGCATTCACCTGTAAGCCTGTAAGTACAGCATTTGTAACATCAATATTTATCTGATTACTCAACAAACCTAGGCTTGCTGTCAGTGTAACTTGACCCGGACTAAGCGCTCTTAATAAACCGGATTCAGCACTATTATTTGAAATAGTCGCGACTCCGACATCATCACTCTGCCAGGTAACTTGTTGACTAATATCCTTGGTTGAAGCATCGCTATAAGTACCTGTTGCAAGCAAGCTTTGGGTCATACCGCTAGGCACATTGCTTTGTGTAGTGGTAATAGCAATACTTTGTAGTGTTGCTGAAGAGACCGTTATATTTGCTAAAGCACTAACCCCTTCTAGTTCTGCACTGATCAAGGCAGAACCTTGATTCAGAGAATGTACCAAACCAGTACTTGCTGACAGAACGTCAATCAAATTTGAGTTAGGTGTATTCCAGATAACTTTACTTGTCAGGTCAATGTGTGAGCCATCAGAATAATTCCCAAAAGCCTTTATTTGAGCATCAGTACCCTTTGCGACGGTCTGGCTAGCAGGCTGAATTTCTATACTCGTCAATTCTGCATCTTCAATGGTGAAAGTCGTGTCTTGCTGAATATCGCCTAAAACAGCCCTTATCGTTGTATTTCCCAGGGAAACAGAGTCTACAAGGCCCTTTAATGAACCTGTGTTGCTGATTAAAGCTGTACTTTCACTGCTGGACAACCAAGTTACCTGGGAGGTCAAATCTTGGACCGATCCGTCTGTATAAGTACCTTGAGCGGTAAACTGCTGAGAACGACCCAGTGGAATAGACTCATTAATAGGCGATAATGCCAAGGACACCAATTCAGCATTAGTCACTGTCACTGACAAATCCGCTGACTGACCAGAAAGACTCGCCGAAAGAGTGGTGAACCCCTCTGTTATCGCTGTTACCGAAACAGCGTTATTTTCGATACTGGCTACCTGATTATTTGTATTACTCCATTCAACCTGAGCACTGACATCTTGCTTACTTTTATCCGAAAAAATCGCGAAAACATTCACATCGGCACTTGAGCCTTTGGCTAGGGACAAAACAGAAGGCGTAACCGCAATACTCTCTAAGGTGGCTGCACTCACTGTGATAGGCAAAGACCCGCTTAAGTTTTCTTTTGCAGCCAGAACTGACACCGAGCCTACCTGCAAGGCAGTCAACAAACCCGTTTCCGGATTGATAGACGCTTTCGAAGTATCTGACACACTCCACAGCACTTGGTTCGTTAAATTTTGTTCCGAACCATCAGAATAAATACCTTTAGCCGAAAAAGTAGCCGTCAAACCAGCAGCGATTTGGGTGCTTGAAGCGCTCAAGACAATCGTTTGAAGCGTCGCCGGTGATACCGTCACACTTAAACTTGAACTTACAGACCCCGCACTTGCCGTAATAGAGACAGCACCAGCAGACACCGCTAAGACCTCGCCGGAATCCGACACCGTCGCCACATTTAAGGCTGAAGACGCCCACTCAACCAGATTATCAAAAGCTTCAGTACTGTTATCGGTATAGCGCCCGGTGACACTCAATTGCTGGGATGAATTGATCGCTAAAGTGAGCGACGTAGGTGAAATACTTAAATCTGCCAAGGCTTTGACAGAAATACTCCGCTGAATCGATAAACCGCCGTAACTTGCCGTGACGCTAGTGCTACCCGCAGAGAGAGCTGTGACCAGACCGGTATTTGAAACGCTCAGAATCGCATCATCCCCAACACTCCAAGTGGCTTGTGAACTTAAATCTTGTGTCGAAGCATCGGAATAGCTTCCGGTCACAGTCAGCTGAATGGTTTCTGCTACCTTTAAGGTTGATGCGACATTCGTCAAAGACAGTGAATCTAAAGTAACCACTGGAGTCTCTTCCTGTTCAGGGCTACTAGAACCACCGCCCCCACCACCACAGCCCAAAAGCGATATTGCTACGACTAGATAGAAGAGAAAAGAGTAAATTGAAATGGTATTGTTTGCTGCGGACATGTAACGGCGTTCCTATGATCAATACTTAAAGTCTAGCAAAAAATATTGATTTGATATGGCTGATTCGGGTTAGTTACTTTTTAGATATTCTGTCTAAGTTTTTACACATATATAGTGGGCAAATTAACAAAGGCATCCCTTTTAGAATTGTCGTTGCAAATTCCACACTCGTTTGGTTTTATTTTCAGTGAAGGTTTTATTTTTAAGAATCATAGCATCTTCCTTGTCTATGCTTTTAAGTTCATTCGGTCCTGTGCTATCGACTAAATCGTCCGCTATAGGGTCATCATACGCGTCAAGACTGCTCGCTCCTATCACTTCGCGATTAGTTTTTAAAGAGTTTACATCTGTCTTATCATTATTAACTACTTTTTTCAGTTTTTCCTCTTCCAAGAGCCAATCATTGTGCAAACGATTGTCTGAGCTTTTAGAATCTTGGCTATCTGAACCATTAGCCGCCTTCTTCAAATCTTCTTCTTTTTTGTTTATTTCCGAGTCATCATCAGAATATCCTTGGGTTAATTTCTGATTACTTTGCGAAGTCTTTTTCGATAATTCCTTTGTTTGAGATTCTTGAGATTCTTGAGATTCTTGAGATTCTTG
>JBFJZQ010000052.1:0-13894 GCA_041622015.1 Oleiphilaceae bacterium | reverse complement strand
TTTGGGTAGGGGTACCGCCGTTACTACCGATGACTTTTGCCGCAACCAGCTTAAACGCTCGAGCCTGGCCGCCAAAGAGATTCCCTTTGCCACCCTCCTGGCCGACAAGGATTTGTTCTTCGGCATGCAGGTCACTGTGACTGGAATATTCTGCAATGATGATTTTTTTTGCTGCGCGAATTTTAGAGCGCGTGACGAAGTGAGCAGAGACCGAGCCTTTGCTGGTGAGAAATGCACCGTAGGGTTCTTCAGATGGATCTTGCAGCGCTTTTGAGCCGCCTAATAAACCTTGAAGTATGACGATATTACCCCCTGCGATTATGGTGGCTTTTCCGACAACGCCTTTGACGGTGACATCGCCGCTGGCTTTTATTTTGACGCCATCAGCGACATCTTCGTTGACGCACACCGAGCCATCAAAATCTACATTGCCTGTGCTTAGGCCAACATTATTGAGAATGAGCACATTTTCAACGGATACGCCACGTGCTTTAACGACAGGATGACCCTTCTGGCATGCTATCAATAAATTTTTATCATCAGCTGAAGCGGTAGAGCCGATTATGTCACCTGAAAAAGGCAGCACGTCTCCCGAAATAGCCGGGATGACTTTGCCATAAACATCCGTGCCAGGTTTGCCTTTGCCGGGAAGGGTTCGGCGCATGAGTTGCTCACCCGGTTCGACAATGACAAACTCATTGATATCGTGATAATTGACTTTGCCTTTTGCATCTATTTTGGGCGCAGACGAAATTTGTTCGCTAACTAGTGGTTCAAACTTAGAGTCATGACCTTTGGTGGACTTGATCCCCGAGGCGATTAATATCTCTGAGCATTTATCATATTTGAGTGCTTTAGTGATCGCAGCCGCATCGATACCAAATTCAATTCCTTGTTTTTTTAAGGCAGCTATCACCGACTCTTCGGTTGCGATACTCCCTCCATAGGGCTGCGTAATAGAAAGGTAGGCTTGTAAATCGTCGTCAGTCGTTTCAATGCTGATAGTGGCGTCACGGCATTCTGCAATGTGGAATTCAATTTGCTGCTCACCTAACATAGCAAATACTTTTTCGGGTGAAATGCTGTGTTCAGTTGATGCTTCTTCAGTCTTTAAGCTGATATCGTCTGCTGCTTCAGCTTGGCCCTTTGCTTCTTTAAGAACTGCTTGCTCAAGTTCGGGCTGAGCTTCGGCGACCTTTTGGAGTCGGGCGAGATATTCGTTATAGAGCTTTTGACCCTGTTCAGTTAAGGCTTCAGACTGGGCGATGAATTCTGACATCGTGCTCCCATAGAGATAAAAATCACCATAGCCGGATGCCTTGAGCAAGGTTGTTATTTGTGCAGCAGTGATCGGCGGCGCATCAAACTGGGGTTTTAAACAGGCACAAAGCAAACGGCTTGAGTCGTCATATGTTAGTTCAATATCAAATGAAAAAAGACTCATGGTTTAGACCAAGAATTTAGTTGAAGTAAGTTTTTATCTAATCCTAGGGTTAATGATTGTAGTTCAAAATTACGCGCTTCCAATGTTAGTTTTGTAAACACATGGTTATTTTTTTAAACGTTTAGACACGTCAGTAAAAAGCCACGAGTAATATTAAAAATTGAAGCCTAATCTGATTCAAAATAATACCTCGTTGTACCCACGTGATATATAGCGCAAGATGCTCAGTAAAGAGCATATCTTCCTGAAATAGATACTTAAACAGAATGCGAAACCTATGAAACGTTTTAAAATTATACATCGTACCTATTACAACTATACGGGGCAGGTTAATCTTGGTGACCATTTCTTACTATTGCGTCCGAGGGAAACCCACGAATTACGCATTGAAACCTTTGAACTAAAAATAAGCCCGAAAGCTGGCCTACGTTGGTATCGGGATATTGAAGGCAATTCCGTCGCGGTTGCCAATTTCAGCCAAGCAACTCAGCAACTGTTGGTTGAAAGCGAAACCCTTATTCAACAATACAATGAAACGCCGTTGGATTTTTTAGTCGCTGAAGAGGCGGTCAATTATCCCTTCGCTTATCAGGCTGATGACTTTACCATGCTATCGCCTTACCTGACTCTGCCAGAACAGACTGAGCGCGAAGCAATTAACCAATGGATAAACAGTATTTGGCAGCCCAATGAATGCATAGAAACCTATTCTCTGCTTCAGCGAATTGCACGCAGCATATTTGAACGCCAGACATATAGAGTCAGGGAAGAACCCGGTGTGCAAACCTCTATTGAGACTCTGACCTCTGGCTCTGGTTCGTGTCGTGATTTCTCTAACTTATTTATGAATGTAACACGTTGTTTAGGGCTGGCTTCACGCTTTGTAAGCGGCTACTTAAACGCACCTCTCATGTCTGCCATGGTAGGTGCCACGCATGCTTGGGCAGAAGTTTATTTGCCGGGTGCTGGTTGGAAGGGCTTTGACCCAACCATCGGCGATATTGTAGGGCCTGACCATATTGCAGTCGCTGTTTCTAGTAAGCCAGAGACGGTGCCTCCAATTAGTGGCTCGTACCTAGGTTCAGAGACATCCACGATGGATGTGGGGGTATGGGTGAGTGAGTTATAAGAAAAAAATTTAAATTATTGGAATAAACACTCTAGCTCTCCGTTATTACTATGAAAACCACAATAAAGGAGAACTACCATGAAAAATACCTACCTTATTCCAGCAGTATTCACGCTTTCTTCAGTCTTTGCTTTTAACCCTGCTTATGCAGAGTCTTCAGCAAATGTCGGTATTCAAAGTAATAGCGCCATGTCGATACAAGCTAGCCAAGAAGAAGGAGCGACTCACATTTCTAGCGATGCTTCTTTGCAGTCTTCTGCAAAGGCATCATCAACCTCGAGTAATTCAGCAGAACAACAAGACGCATCTTCTGATGAAAACGGCGAAACTAGCCAAACTGGTGCAAAGGGTGAAGCTCAATTAAGCCAAAGTGTATCGCTGAATCAAGGTGCAATAACCGAGGCGGGCGAAGCCGTCATGACTAAGGTGAACAGCCTTGCAAGCGATGCGCAAACTAGTGCAAACAATCTTGTAGATTCTACCTCGGCAACACTAGAAAGCTCGCTTACGTATAGTGCCGATGTGGCTGCACGTGTGGGAGCACGAGTTGAGGACGTTATTCAGAGTAATGTCGACAACAGCATCGCTCTTGTCAATGAGGCCAATGTCGAAGCCTTGGTTGAAAATGCAGTTATCACGGCAGTTTCTTCAGCGACAGACGCTGCCTTGGAAAGTTCTTTGGCGCAAAGTCTGGACGCCACCATCAATGATTCGATTGATAACAGTATCGAAAGTATGGTCGAGTCTTCAGTCGCAGCCTCACTGACCAACTCTATCGATTCAGCCTTCGATATTTAATTCTTAGCAGTGATGCTAAAGGGCAGGGAAGCCCTTTTTTTGTTGATGGCAAAAACCTTCCTTCTTCCAAACTATTCAAGGTACATTGAGGTTAGTATGAAACTGTCTAAGACCCTTTCTCTCAAGGCGATGCACCTTACAGGCTCTGTTACCTCCGCCTGTTTACTGCTTTTAACTACCAGTTCTGTTGCCTATGCTGAAGAGGCGAGCAGCTTAAGCTGGTCGGGAGCAATCGAAGCTGAGCGCGAATATGACTCATCGGTCAGTTTGGAGCAAATTGACAAGGTGAGTCGTGAGAGAGACTATGCCTCTCAACTCAAGTGGTCAGTCGCAGGTAAATGGCAAGCGACTGACAGTCTGAAGTTGGCGGCGAGCTACCAAGGTAAACATCGTGTTTATGACCAGACTTCAGCGTTTGATCTGGACCAGCATCACCTTGCCTTATCCTCAAAATATACTTTTTCAGGCGTCGGCTACAGCTATCGCTATGATCATGCTAAGGCCAAGGTGGATGGCGCACGTTTCTTAGACTTTAGTCAATCAACGCTTGCCATAGATAAGCTGTTTCAATCGCGCTACTTTGTTCGTGCGGCCTATTCGTCTAACAAAAAAGACTTTGCCCAACTAAGTGAACGCAATGCACAAGCACACCTTGGTTCCTTGGATTCGATGGTGTTTTTTGATCAAGGCAAGCGTCATGTGAGTTTGAATTTAACGGTGGAAGATGAAACCGCGCGAGCGAGTCTGTATGACAACACAACACATAGCCTGCGTTTGGGCTATCAATATACCTTTACGCAACTCGCGTTCCCCACAAGCTTTACTAGCAGCGTCCTGTATTCGCAAAAGCGTTACGACTCCTTTGCGGTGGATGATTCCAATGATAGCGGCCTACCTTTGCTAGATTCGAATTCGAATGAAACCCGTGTGGATAAAAAAACGCAGTTTAGTTTAGGTTTTGAAGTAGCCTTAACTCCCTGGTTAGATGTAATGATGAATGCTGACTACATCAACAATGCTTCAAACTATTCCTTAGTGGATAATAATGAGCATCTTGTGAGTGTTGGTTTAAAAGCCAGCTTCTAAAGGGCGTTGTTGATAAGTGTTGCAGTTGATAAGAAAAATAGTCACTTGGCCTTTGCTTTATTGTGCAAGAGCAATAAAGCCCTCTCCATAAATAACATCGCGTCCGGCTTCTCCTAAATCTTGCGCTTCTTTGCGTAGACTCGCCAGACTTTCCTCCAAGCTATGTTTTTTCATGCGTAAGGCCAGTGCGGCAGTGATGACGGGCGTTGCCATAGAGGTGCCACTTTCAAGGCCTTCGCCTCCACCGGCGCGCAGTGTATTCACATTTACACCGTGAGCCACGAAATCAATATGCTTGCCTCGGTTCGCCCAGCGGTAAATGCGCTGGTGTTGGTCTACCGCACTCACTGCAATGACCGATTCATAGGCAGCAGGAAACAGTGGTCGTGATGCGGGCCCCGCATTCCCAGAAGCTGCGATAACAGCAACACCTTCAGCACGAACGCGTTGTAAGGCTGTTTCTAGTAAGGCATTGGGTGGGCCAGCCAAACTCATATTAATAACGCTAACTTTATTGGCGAGCATCCACTCTAGTGCTTTGAGCAAGGATAGTGTGGGTGCAGACTGTGAATAAGCATCCTTTTGATAGAATACTGATGCCGAAAATATTTTAGCCTTAGACAGCAGTGGTGCAAAGGATTCACCTTTACCAATGAGCCGCCCCAAAACCGCCGTGGCGTGAGCTGTGGGTTCAGGCATATTGGCTTCCACAAAACTTTTTGAGTGTATATCTGAACCTCTAAACCCAGCATGCTGGTGGTCAATCGCGGTATCGATAAGGCCTATGCTTAAGTGCGAAGCATGGCTAGAGCTCTTAGCTTTAACATTTTTAGTTACAACACTCTCAGCTTTAATATTCGAGCTAGCTTTAACAGGTTCTTCTGCTTGAACATCATAGACATGATGGCGTTCCAGAATGTCTGCTCCCAAAGTAGCGATTAAGTTTGTCATGGCGGGTATGTCGTCGAATTCTTTACTAACACGAATGCGTACAGTGAGCATTTTAAGGTGCGGTAAATTTGATTCTGATATCAGCGTGACCGGTAGCGAGCGCAATTGCGAGAGCTGACTTTCTTCGAGCAATATCAGCCATTCTTGCTGTATCGCCCGCCAGCCATGTTGGACGTTTATTTCTGTCAGCACGGGTTTATTCTGTTTATCGAATACTTCTATCGCTGCTAGCTTTGCAACGATCTCATTGGTATCGGGGATTTGCTCAAACAGCGCATCGGCGCCGGTAGCTTGTTGCGGAAGTTGTATTTGTTTTCGTATATCGCGTTGTAGTCTGTCCGTTATGTCATTTAAGGGTTGTATGGTTTTAATGGGCAGGGCGCCTTGCCCCAAAACTTGAGCTTGCAGGGGGGCCGTTATTGCTATTAAGCAAAGGGCTAAGGTCAGGCTGTGTTTCATCTTCTTAAATCTCCAATCACTAGGCTGTCTTATAGTGACGTTTGAAACGATAATCAATTCCTCATTATAATTTATAAATTAATGGAATAAATTGAAGGCTTGGCCGTTAAGCTTAGGAGAACACTTTATGAGGACACAACCTTGCACGCAGAATTACTTGAACTATTACCCGGTTTGCGACGCTATGCGTACTCGCTCTGTGGTTCGGCAGAAGATGCCGATGACTTGTGCCAAGATGCTATTGAGCGGATTTTAGCGAAAGGCGTGCCCGATGATGTGCTGCTGGCAAAGTGGGCGTTTCGCGTGTGTCGTAATTGTTGGATTGATCAATACAGAGCTGCACGTACGCGCCAAGAGGCTACGAATAATCCTTTGTTACAAGAGCAGAATATTAGTGACGGTACCCGCCAGACTGAAAATGAAATTCAACTTGAACAAGTCAACAGTGCCATGCAGAACCTCAGTGAAGAACAACGCTCGATTCTATCTTTGGTGACGGTTCAGTCCATGTCTTACAAAGATGCAGCAGAAGTACTCGAAGTGCCTGTAGGCACGGTGATGAGCCGAATAGCCCGCGCACGCGCTAACCTCATAAAATATTTAAATGCGCAACAAACGCTTGCGCAAGGACATTAATATGGATATTTCAGACGAGATGTTAAATGCCTTTATCGACGGTGAGTTATCGTCACTAGAGATGAGTATTGTGCGTGATGCGATTGCGACAAATGAACGTGTCGCGCTTCGCGTCGAGGCCTTGGCTGCCATTAATAGCCAAGTGCATGCACGTTTGCATCAGATTGACTCCATATCTTTATCTCCGAATTTGGAAAATCTTCGACAACAATTGGAAGCGAGTGCGCGTGATGAGCAAACTGATAATGTCGTTAGTTTCCCGTGGTGGCATTCATCACGACTTGGCGGCGTTTGGCAAAGTGCTGCGGCAGCCAGTGTGGCGGCTGTATTTGTCTTTGTGATCGGGCTTGGAATAAATTCAGGGTCCAGTGTAAATGCATTGCCAGAATGGGCGGTGATTAACCAGGCACTATCAACTCAGCCCAGTGGTCAGATCATGACTACTGACAGCGGAGCAGCCTTTGAGGCTCGACTCAGTTTTCAAAACCAGGCGGGTGAATACTGCCGTCAATTTTACCTGAAACCAGTAGAATCAACAGCACTGCAAAGCATCGCTTGTCGCACCGGTGATGACTGGGTTCTGCGTGCGGCCATGCCAACGGGGGATCAGTCTAACTTTCAAACGGCTTCTCATGACCGCGCTTTGGATCAGGTGATCGACTCGATGATTAAAGGCGATGTCATCAGCCCAGAGCAGGAAAAAACAGTTATTCAACAAGACTGGAAACCTTAGTAAACCCAAATTTCGACAAGCTCCTAGAGGAGGAATAGAAAATGAAACGTTTATGTTTAGTCGTTGCTTATCTTTTCTTATTACAGGCGTGTGCAAGTTACTCCCCTTATCAACCTGCTAATAAGAATGGTTTTGGCTATAGCCATAGTCAGTTGAGCGAAACCCAGTACCGCATCGATTTTAAAGCTCGCGATATCGAACAAGGTAAAGCGCTTGATTATGCAATGCTCCGCGCTGCCGAACTCACAATAGAAAAAGGCTACGACTGGTATGAAGTCGTGGATAAGCAGAGCGATATTTTACATAAGCATGTTTCGCCTAATGCGGGGTTTAATGTCACTCAAAGTCGAAGTATTGAAAGAAATTGTGGCTTATTGGGTTGCACGACTCGGATGAGTGAGCCGCATAGCAGTGTCACGATTGGTGCTGGAGTGGGTGAGCGTGATCGAGGGATAGTGACTGTTTTATTGGAAATAAAAATGGGAAAAGGTGTCAGGCCGGATGCCGATAAAGTTTACTCGGCAAGTGCCCTGGTCACAAACTTGCGTCCCAAGTTAGCAAGGTAATGCCGTACTAAAACAAAGCCAGAAAAAAACCACGCTATTGCGTGGTTTTTGATGGAAACTTAGCGCCGACACAAGAGTTGGCTTGTCAGTATATAATACAATTTAGGCTTTAAGCTGATCGCCAATCGGTAGCTGCCGGATGCGCTTGCCACATGCTGCAAAAATAGCATTACACAGAGCGGGCGCATAAACCGGCGTGGCGGGTTCACCTACGCCTGCAGGGGGCTCGTCACTTGGAATTATCGCAACTTCAATGTCGAGAGGTGAGTCTGTCATTCGCGCAACACGGTAATTATGAAAATTACTTTGTACGACGCGGCCTTTATCAAAGGTAATACCCCCGCTGATCGCATTGGTAATCCCATAGATCGAACCACCCTCAGTCTGATTAATGACCGTGTCTGTGTTGACCACAGTGCCGGCATCGATGCTCACCCATGACTTAATAATATCGAGTTCACCGCTGTCAGACACGTCTACTTCGACTACGGTAGCCACATAGGTTAAAAAACTTCGATGAGCAGCGATTCCCAGGCCTCGCCCTTTGGGTAATTTTCTTCCCCAAGAGGACATATCAGCGACTTTTTGGATCACATTTCGTAGGCGACCTGTATCGAGAGGGTAAACTGATTTATCGCCCCAGTAGTTCTGATATTCAGCATTTTGCTCTGTCACATCAATAATGCGGTCAGGACCGATTACCTTTAGCAAATAATCTTTAGGGTCCTGCTTTGCTTTATGTGCGGCTTCATGAATAAACGACTGCACCGCAAAAGCATGGAAGTTATTTGAAACAGAGCGCATCCAGCCAATACGTGCCATGGCTTTGGCTTCACCTCGTTCCAATTTTAAATTGGGGGTATGAATCGGGTTGTCTGTAAACCCCAAATCCAGTTCGAAGCTCATGGGTGCCTTTGCATTTTCTTGAAAGATCGAGGCGATTGGCGTGAAGGCGGTACGATGCAGGTATGCATCAACATCCCCTTTTTCAGAGAGTGTTGCTTCAATGTGTTGGGCTGACACAGCATGGTAAAAACCATGTTGTATATCATCTTCACGCGTCCATTGAACGCGTATTGCTTTACCGGTTTTCATCGACAGAAATGCCGCTTCAGCTGAAAAATCAGGTTTAGATTTACGACCGAATGCGCCTCCCAGTAAGGTCACATAAACATTGATTTGCTCTTTTGGCATGCCGACCATCGCACCCACCGTTTCCATATCTGCCTGAGGGTTTTGTGTGGCAGCCCAGACATCGACTCGATCTTTATAATACATCGCCGTGGCGCAGGGAGGTTCCATCGGAGTTTGAGCAAGATGAGGCATGTAGTAATCCGCCACAAGCTTATCACTGGCTTTAGCCAAGATGGCTTCAGCATCGCCTTTTATGCGAACACTTTCTTGAGGTGAGCCCACGGTTTTTAAAAGTGCCTGCTTAAATTCCTCTGAGTTATATTGCGCGTTTTCGCCATCATTCCACTCGATTTTTAAGGCTTTTTTCCCTTGCATGGCTGCCCAGGTATTGTCTGCGATAACGGCAACGCCACCTTTTGGCTGAAAACTAACAGCGCCTTTGGGAGACGGAATTTGCACAATATCGAGCACACCTTTGACCTTTCGGGCAGCACTGTCGTCGAGCGATTTGACGGTTCCCCCTAAAACGGGAGGGCGGGCAATAATCGCGACTTTCGCCGAAGGTTCGCGTAAATCAGCTGCAAACAGGGCTTTGCCGGCAACGATATCCTGTAAATCGACGTGAGCCATACCCGTATTGATGTAGCGCCATTGGTCACGTGTTTTAAGTGACAGGTTTTTCGCTTCAGGTGGGGTAATAGCCAGCGCATCTTCGATTAAATCAGAATAATTTAGCGTTTTACCCGAACTATGTTTAACCTGATGCAGGCTCGCAGTAACGCTAGCAGGATCTTCTCCCCAGCGCTTAGCGGCAGCCTGTTCAAGCATGTAGCGAACGCTCGCGCCCATCTCACGCAAACGCTGCATATTAAAACGGATACTGCGTGATCCGTCGGTATTTTGGTCTCCATATTTAGGGTCGCCTTTTGCTTGAATCACGACCACTTTGTCCCAAGCCGCTTCCATTTCATCGGCCACTATCTGGGCAACAGCCGTCCGCACATGCTGTCCCATTTCAGAACGGTGACAGGTGATCTCGACAACGCCATCGGGTCGAAGCGCTACAAATAGGTTTGCACGTTTGGCAGAAGGTGAAGATTGTTCAATCACGCTGGCCAAGATGCGTGGCGCACCCCCCATAAAATACGTACCCACAACAAGTGCTGCACCAGTCGCACTGTGTTTCAAAAAACGGCGACGGTTCATATCAAAATAATTACTCATGAGAGGCCTCCTTGTTTTGCGGGAGTAAAGTACTGCACGCCGGCAATCTTTTTGGAGGCAGCTTTAATGGCTTTATGGATACGTGGATAGGTGCCACAGCGGCAAATATTACCGGACATCGCATCGATTATTTCTTTATCAGAAGGCGCAGGGTTTTGTGATAATAAACTGGCTGCCTGCATAATTTGACCGCACTGGCAAAAACCACATTGAGGCACTTTGTGCTCTACCCATGCTTGTTGTACAGGGTGACTCCCTTCGCTGCTTAAGCCTTCTATTGTGGTAATTTTGCTGTTGGCAGCAGCCGAGACAGGCAGTACGCATGAACGCTGGGCTACCCCGTCGATGTGCACCGTACAGGCGCCACATTGGGCCATGCCACAGCCAAACTTCGTCGCGGTAAGGTTTAGTTCATCTCGTAAAAACCATAACACCGGGGTGGTAGGGTCACCTGAAAACTCATGCGTTTTACCATTAACGGTTAGCTTTAGCATGGAGGATGTCTCCTTTTAAGAATTTGAAGAGAATAACGTTCTTTTATTTTTATATTTTTTGAGGACTCAATTAATAAGTAGCGACTTAATTAAAAAAATCTGAGTTATTGATAACCAAAGTGTCACTATGCGATCTAATCCTTCCTTATGTTAGGTATCCTGAATTTGGTTTTCAAATAAATTTTCAATTTCAATAGTTAGGATGAACTTAGTATGCAAAATAATATGCCCACATATGTTGAAAGAAGTGCTATTAATATATGCTTGGCATAATAACTTTATGCTAAAACTACCTTACTTCAAGTCCTGCCACTCATTCATGCAAATAGGAATTACATCAAATTTATGTTTAGTCACCTGCTTCTAAAGTGTATCGGTTTAGTTTTTTTAATGTTTCCAATTCTCGTTAGTTTTTCAATTGTCTTTCCTGTTGAAGGCAAAGAATCTCAGAAAATGATGTTCAACAATATTCTGGAACTTGATGAATCAAAAATAAGTTTAGGTGCTGTGAAAGCTGCCGTGTTTGACCTTGATAGCGGTGAGATGCTTTACAGTAAACATGCAGACTGGGTGACGCCGATTGCCTCCATTACCAAGGTGATGACAGCTTTAGTGGTGCTTGAGTCCGGTCAGAATTTTAATGAGTGGCTGGAGATACCAAAGCCGGATCTTGAAACGCGTAAAAATGCTTATTCCAGAATACGAGTTGGTTCAGAACTTAAACGTCGCGACCTTCTGAAGCTTGCCTTGATGTCTTCCGAGAACCTTGCTGCCTATACGCTCGCTTACCACCATCCTGGCGGTGTAGAGGCTTTTGTGTCTGATATGAATAATAAAGCGAAGCAACTTGGTATGGTTGATTCCACTTTTGTGGACCCAAGCGGTCTTTCCAAACTGAACCTTGCGACAGCGTCAGACTTGGTCAAATTGCTGGCTGCAGCGGCAAAACATGAGCAAATTCAACAGTACTCAACGACATCAAAATTTACCGCCAGCTTTCGCAATCCGCGTTACTCATTAGCTTACGGCAATACCAATCGTTTGGTTAGAAGAAATAGTTGGGACATTTCTCTGAGTAAAACAGGCTACATTACTGAAGCAGGACGCTGCCTAGTTCTGTTGAGCAAAATGGAGGGTAAAGAAATCGGCATGGTTTTTTTGGATGCTTTTGGCAAACTGACCCCATTGGGAGATGCGGTGCGCGTTAAACGCTGGATTACAACAGGTAGCGCCGGGTACATTTCTGGTGCAGCAATGCGCTACGCAGAAGATAAAGCTAAAGAATACTTGAATAAATAAGCGTGTAATGGCTAAGGCAGATATTAATCGTTGTTTGCGGAAATGATGGAGGTAGGGTATTCAATCCTTTTCCCCCACTTTTATATGTATTGATCTAAATTTGTTTCTTTATCTTACTTAAGTACTCGGCCGCTTTTTCAGCCTGACTGATGTCGAGCATTTTTACCATGATGTTGGTGTTTTTGGTGGTATCAATGCTTATTGTTAAGTAGGCCCCTTCCCATATCTTCCATATGTAAGTCCCTTGTTTTGCATTGTTTGCGGGATCTAAATCATGATCGAGGGAATATCTGCCTTTGGCTACAGGTTTTCCGTATAGTTCCATCAAGTCATTTAAGGCAGAGCTAAGTGAGATGTTTTCTTCTTGCAGTGAAGCCGTGAATTCATACAAACGCTCTTCCTGATCAAATCTTCCCGTAATATCTCGATGTTTCGCGTTTATGTGATACCCAGCAATATGAGTACCGACTATTTCATAGTTCACTTCAGAGGATGGGATAAGGGTTGTTATATATGCCAAGCTATCGCCAAGTGCGACTTCGTGAAATGCAAATTTTCGATCGGGAGCTTCGAACTTAGTATAAGTTGGAATATTTTTTACTTGTTCCGCTGCTAAACTTTTGTCTAGAAAAGTATCGAAAGGCATGGGGTTGTTGGCATTAATATGACGGCCTGAATTGGGCTTATGATCGGAAGTGCCACATAAAAGATAAGAGAACTTGGGGAGTGTTTCACTAGCGGTTTTTTGAATGTTATTTTGAAGTTGGCTGTATTCGATAATACTTTTGTCTTCATTCACAATAAGCATTGGGTTCAGCATATTACTTGGCAATCTATTACGTTTGAACTCAGTCTGCATAGGGGTTGAAGGGCAAATGTGTTTAGCTTGACGGCTTGTTAAAGGACCTTTCACTGCAAAAATTGTCTGGTTTCCTTCGATGCATACGATTCGACTATGATCACAGTCTCGTTTAACGGGCCCATACGCTGTTGAGCTTGACGTTAAAGGCGAGGTAGGGAAGTCACCAGCTTGCGTTTTCACTGCAAGTTGAGATAACAGAAATACCAATATCAGGCTAATACTATAAAGATTTGATGTCATTGAGGGGGCTCATTTATTTGAGAAGGTGCAATGTTGTTTTTGTTCTGAAGTGAGAGCAAATATTTATCGGGTTTGCTTAACTCTCTATCTATTAGTCGTGAACTTATCATCAAGTATCAAAAATTTCCAGGTCTTATAAACGCCTTCTAATTTCAAGAAATTAACGCACACGACCTAATGTGCTATGAGGAGTAATTTATTTGCCACAAGTTGATCAGATGATTCAAATAAAGGGCATAAAAAACTATGGCGCAGTAATTGCTTATAGCTAATAAATTAAAACTTATTGCACTATAAGCGGCTTACAAATCATGAATAATAATACTACAGCACAATTGATGCACAATTCTGGAGCGCGGGTTGTAGAAGTTGACCCATATTCTCAACGACTCTTAAAACACTCTCAATATCTTATCAATATTAAGCTTATTTACCGGTTAAGTAGTGCGGTCCAGCAACATCGGGGGTGCACAATGGCGAGCTTAAGTGGTTGTATTTCGTTTTTTGATCGCATCACTGAACTGCAAGCCATCATTAACAAAAGTTTCTTTGCACTAAAGTTGAACAACTTGCAAGCAAGTGAAGTTATGCATAGGAGCCAGCTTAGCCATGCGATTATCGATTGGAACTCTATTCAGCAGGGCTGGCAAAAAGATACTGTTCTAGATAATTATGAATTTCATAGCCATCTGGTTTATGTCTTGAACAAAATGAGCAAACAATTTCTGGATGAAATTTTGGAGGGTTGTCAGCCCGAACTCAAAGTTCAGCATGAAAACTTCTTTCATACCATTCTGGTGGAGTTGCTAGGATTTATTGAACAGATTGCTAAATTAAGG
>JBFJZQ010000051.1:0-13918 GCA_041622015.1 Oleiphilaceae bacterium | reverse complement strand
TGAATACCTTGGTAAAAAATGGTCTATGGAAAAATAACCCGGCATTGGTCCAGTTGTTAGGTTTATGTCCACTGTTGGCGGTCACGGGCACGGTGGTAAATGCTTTGGGCCTAGGAATAGCCACTACCTTGGTGTTATTTTCATCAAATACTGCGGTATCTATGATTCGAAACTTTGTGCCAAGTGCCGTGCGCTTACCAGCATTTGTGATGATTATCGCGTCTTTAGTGACCTGCGCTGAATTACTGATGCAGGCTTTTACTTATGAGCTTTACGAAATTCTGGGGATTTTTATTCCACTTATCGTCACCAATTGTGCCATTTTAGGCCGAGCAGATGCCTATGCCTGTAAAAATACTGTTGTGCCTGCTGCTATCGATGGTTTGATGATGGGGCTGGGGTTTGCTGCAGTACTGATCTTGTTAGGAGCAATGCGAGAAGTGATTGGCCAAGGTACCTTATTTTCAGGTATGAATCTTATCTTTGGGGAAATGGCAGTATCGTGGAAGATTGTCTTAGTCGAGGATTATTCAAATTTCCTATTTGCTATTTTACCGCCGGGTGCCTTTGTCGGAATGGGTTTGATTATTGCGATTAAAAATATTATTGACCAGCGTATTGAAAGAGCTGCTGAGCTTAAAGCGGTTAAGAAAGTGGCGGGGAGTAAGCGGGTTCGGGTGACGGGGACTGTGTCATAAGCTGCCCCGGCATTCGAATGAATCAAATTTCTATTGTATTACTTGGGTTTATTACTTAGATTGATGTGTCTCGGTCCTGGCATATTTACTTGACCTGTCACGCCAGTCTTAATTTTTTCGATTGCGCCGCCTGCGGCCAAAAATTCTTTAACTTGCTCATCGATAGAGCTTGATGTTTCAGTTGCTGCGGGTTGTTTTTTCTTTGCTGCTGCTCTTGTTTTAGTCGCCATGAATACCCTATTACCCTCTTAGAATGAACTTAGCCGAGTATTATACACTATTTTTACCCCTTAGTCTGAATAACCTTGATGAATGCGATCTACCCGATATTAATCTTCGTACATAAAGTAAAATAGCTATTGAAGTTTTAGCTTATAACCCTATATTTCTCCATAAATCCACATATGAGATCACAACAATGATGCGTATATTTTTATTCTTGGCAACCAACTTGGCAGTGGTATTTGTCGCCAGTATTACCTTGAGTTTGTTAGGTGTAGGCAGTTATATGACGTCGCAAGGGTTGGACTACAATAACTTACTCATTTTCTGTTTGATATTTGGTATGGCGGGTTCGATTATCTCGTTATTACTATCTAAATTTATGGCTAAGCGCAGTATGGGCGTTCAGATTATTGAGCATCCTCAAAATGCTGAACAGCAATGGCTTTACTCGACAGTAAAAGAGTTAGCCAACAAAGCCAATATTGGTATGCCGGAAGTGGGTGTTTTTAATAGCGCCCAAGCCAATGCCTTCGCAACAGGTTGGAACAGAAACAATGCCTTAGTTGCCGTTAGTACCGGCTTGCTGAACAAAATGAATCGTGAAGAAGTCAAAGCTGTGTTAGGCCATGAAATCGGCCACGTAGCAAATGGCGATATGATCACCTTGACGCTAATCCAGGGTGTCGTGAATGCCTTTGTTATGTTCTTTGCGCGTATAATCGGTAGTTTTATTGACCGAGCGGTATTTAAAAATGAGAACGGCCATGGCATGGGCTTTTTCATCGCGACCTTTGTGGCTGAAATCATCCTAGGTATTTTGGCGAGTACCATTGTCTTCTGGTTTAGTCGTCGCCGAGAATATCGCGCGGATATAGCGGGTGCAGAATTAGTTAATCCAGCGGCCATGGTCAGTGCATTGGCTCGATTAAAGTCTGAATACGAACAGCCTAGTGACATGCCCTCTGAAATGGTTGCCTTTGGTATTAGTGGTGAACTGAGGAACTCATTAGGTGGTTTATTTATGAGTCATCCACCTTTAGATCAGCGTATAGCCGCATTAAGACAGCGATATAATGCATAACAAACAGCTTAATTAAGTGCAAGGCCAAACATATAAAGTTTGGCCTTTTTCGTTTTCAGGACTAAAGGCGCTAAGCAAATTAGACCTATCAATATAAAAGGCCTGTTATGTTGAATAAATTTCCCCTTTTCGACAGCCATTTCCATGTTATTGATCCGAACTTTCCTTTAGTGCCAAATAAAGACTTTCTTCCTGATGCTTTTACGGCGGAAGCTTATCTTAAGCGGATGCAGGGGTATGATTTAGTCGGCGGTGCGGTGGTTTCGGGTTCCTTTCAGACTTTTGATCAGGGCTATTTACTTGCAGCTCTTAAGAGGCTTGGTTCGGGCTTTGTAGGCGTCACTCAAGTACCTGCATCGATCACAGATGATGAGCTAAGTCTGCTGGATAATGTAGGTATTAAAGCGGTTCGTTTTAATCTTAAACGAGGCGGGTCAGAGGATGTTAAATATTTGGACTATATGGCTAAGCGGGTTTTTGAATTATTTGGCTGGCATGTAGAGCTGTACGTCGATTCTGCGGATTTAACCGAACTCAAATCAGTGATAGCCGCCTTACCTTCGGTAAGTATTGATCATTTAGGCTTGAGTAGCTCAGGTTTGCCAGATATTCGTGACTTATTAGAAAAAAATATCAAACTGAAAGCCTGTGGTTTTGGCCGAGTCGACTTTGACGTCAAAAAAGAGCTACCCAAACTCTATGCGATCAATCCCGATGCCTTAATGTTTGGTTCAGACTTACCTTCTACGCGGGCGCCTAGGGCTTATAAGGACTCAGACTATATTTTAGTGCAAGAAGCACTCAAGGATGATCAGGCGTGTCAGGCGATATTCAGTAAAAATGCCCAAAATTTCTACATAAAACAAAAATAACGATTATATTATGTTTAAAAAAGAAAATTATTGGATTAACTACGTTCCTTTCTAGTTAGTTTCAAGTTCTTGTCTATACTGAAGCATTAAAGAAAGCGTGTTTTAGAAAGTACTTTTGGATATTATATTTTGATCGTTAGGTTTATAGGAACGTCTTAAATGAAGTCGATGGATTCGGGTTTAGGCCCAAGTGGAAAACTTACTCTTCAAGTCGTTGCCATGCCAAGGGATACCAACCCTCATGGGGATATATTTGCTGGTTGGTTGATGAGCCAAATGGATTTAGCCGCTGCGACAGCAGCCGGGCAAATATCCAAAGGCAGAGCAACAACCGTCGCCATTGACCGAGTGGAGTTTTTATCTCCCGTGTCTGTGGGTGATCAAGTAAGTTGCTATGCAGAGCTACTGGATACCGGCAGAAGCTCGATGAAAATTCGTATAGAGGTTTATGTCACCGATGCCAGAGCAAATCAGACGCATAAAGTGACTGAGGGTGTGTTTATCTATGTGGCAATCAATGACATGGGCGGTATTCGGCAGTTACCCAGTCTTGATTAGTGCAATGTTCTCCAATAAGCCTCTTCTTCAACAAAGAGGCTTTTTTAGTTTAGCAGTGTAAAAAAACGGCCTGCAAATTCTTTGCTAAAGGTGCGCCTATCTTTCGAGTCAAACTCAACCGTAAATGCGCTGGGTTTGTCTTCAACTACTAGCCCTTTCCCCAGTAAACAGTGATCAACCCATTGTCCTTTCCATTGGACATGAGAAAAATCGATAGCTTGAGTCTGTGGGTTTTTATCTTGAACGGAAGCTTCCTCAATGGGGCATTGCATGGCTTCAGCATATTTTCTGAGTATGTTAGACAAGCGCTGGTTCTTTAAGCTGAAGGTAGCCTTGGGTTTGGTGTATAAATGTTCAGCGAGAAGGTCGGATTGTGGGAAATTAAGCTCTTTTTCAAAGCGAGAGACTTTGTTGTCTTGGGCCGACTGCTGTAAGGGGCAAAATAGATGCAAACTTTGTTTTGCTCTGGTTATTGCTACATAGAGTAGGCGTCGTTCGCTTTCAATTTCAGTGTAGGTGATTTTTTCAGGATCCAAACTGTGCGGGAAGGTTTTCTTGCTTAAGCCCGGCACAAGTACATGCTGCCACTCAAGGCCTTTTGCGCGATGTATCGAGCTGATTTTGACCGATTCAGGATGCTTGAATTCTGCTTTTTGCGCTAATTCATCAAGTAAATTCAGCACGTCTAAAGGAAATTTTCCCTGCTTTGATACAAAAGCCACGATGCTGGAAATAGAGCGTACTTTTTCTTCGGCTTGTTCATGGTTAAAACTGAGTGATCGAATGCCGTCGTATAGTTCGGTGACTTCAGCATAATGTTTCAGAATATCAGCACTGGAGGCATTAGAGTTTTCTATTTTGGCTAACACTTTGGCTAGTCGTTCGAGTTTTCGTTGTTGGAATTGTTTTATATCAGCAGGTATGTGTTGTAGCAGTACTTCGCCATAATGCTGAGCATTGTGTGACAAGAGCTGGCATAGTTGTTTGAGCTGATATTCGGGCAGTCCAATGTGGGGGAACTGGCAGATTTGCTCGAATTTTTCTTGTCTGATTTTGTCCTGAAATGAGCTAAAAAGTCCTGCTGAAAGCTCTAGTAGTGCTCGAATAGCTTGTATTTCACTCGAATGAAAGACACCTAAATGACCATCTATGTGATAGGGAATTTCAGCTTCCAGTAAGGCGAGTTCGATACTCACCGCTTGGCTCCAGACTCTGACTAAAATAGCCGTATCTTTGAATAAGCGGTGGTCTGAATTGACTAAGTATTGACTGATTTTAGATGAATCTTCATGAGCCCGGTGTAGGTTAATTTTAGTCTGCGGATTTAAATGATGTGACTTACATAAAACCGGCAAGCGACTAGTGTTCTTGGAAATAAGATGGTTTGCCAATAAGGAAACTGCGTGGCCATATCTAAATGAATAGCTGAGACTGAGCATGCTGGCATCCGAAAATTCTTCAGAAAAACCTTTTATAATGTACTCGGGTTTGGCGCCACGAAATTCGTAAATGGTCTGGTCAGGATCACCCACTACCGTGATTTTTGCCCTGTCTCCGGCAATAAACTTCAGCAACGTATGCTGAATATCATTGGTGTCTTGGTATTCATCTACCAAGAGAATGTCCATTTTATTCGAGACCAATTCTCTAAGCTGAGGAAATTTCTGGATAGCCAAAACCGTATCGTAAAGCATATCGCTATAGCTAATGCGGGCTTCTTGTTTACGCCAGCTTTCAAAACGATCAAACAGTTCAAGTAAATAGCAAAATTTTGCTTCCAAATTGAGCGCTTCAAAAACCAGTTGGGGGGATTGAAGCCCGCTTTTGACGGTTTCGATAAAGTGTCGACAGATTTCTATATGGTCTTTTTTATGACGTTTTAAGTCTTGAAGTTGATCGCCCGATAAAAGTTGATTAAGCAATTTCCATATTTGAAAGTCCTGTTCTTTGTCAGATAGAATCGCTGGGTTGAATTCTGGAAGGTAGCCTTCTTGAATGAAGCGTTTATATAAACGATAGGCCATCGCATGAAAGGTTCTGACTTCGGGAGCTTGGTGGACGTGTTGGTTTGGCGTGCTGGTGTCTGTAGCTTGCAGCACTGCCGCTAACTTTCTTTGAAAATCTTCTCTGGCGGAGCGATTAAACATTAAGATCACAATACGCTGGCTAGAAATACCTTGATCTAACAGATATTTAATACGGTGCGCCAAGGTGGTCGTTTTGCCGCTGCCGGCGACCGCAGAGATCACATAATGCCCTATAGGGGCCGTGATAATGGCATCTTGTTCGTCTGTAAGAGTAAATGACATGGACTACTAATAGTTAAAATGTTGGATTACACAAGCTTTAGGAAGTTTATTATTAAGCAAGGGTGAGACTCTCTTTACTGATGGCAGCATTTGATCGACAATGACCTTTCTTAAAATTCAAGACAACTTGTTGGCTATTATGCAGAAGAAAAAGACGAATTACCCGTGCTTCATTCAACTTCAACGAGTGTTCCCATCACTTAGCAGCCTTCTTAATACGCTTCGGATTCTCACTTTAAGTTTCATGGTGTATCTTTTGGCTTCTTGTGCTCATCACGACGATAAGCGGATTGATTTAAAAAACATTGATACCTCGAGCCTGCAAGTTAGCGAAAAAACAGATTTAATGCTGGCCGCAGAAGCCGGTGACAGCGGGCGCCTCAAGCTAGCCTTGGAAAAGGGTGGAAAAATTAATGCGTTTACCGCGCAAGATACGGCATTTTCTTTGGCATTAAAAAATGGCCACGAAGCGATTAGCCGGATTTTATTGTCTGCCGGCAGTAATTGGGAAACAGGCTTTTCAGAAGAACCATCAAGCGCTCTAATTGTGGCTGCTGATAAGGGCTTTGATGACTTGGTGAAGTTGCTAATTATGCGTTCTGCACCTTTAGAGCAAAAGGATGAAAAGGGTTATACCGCGCTGGCAAGGTGCGCCAAAAACGGTCATTTAACGACCTTAAAAATTCTGATTAATGCCGGTGCAAACGTGAATGTTAAGCCCGAAGGCCGTTCTGTTCTCATGCATGTGGTCGAAAAAAATAATATGTTGCTCTCACAATTACTCATTGCTGCGGGCGCAGATTTAAATTTTACTGATGCTGTGGGTGATACGGCGTTGAAAATAGCCAGACGGAATGGTTTTTTCGATTTGGATTTAATGTTGGTTCAGGCTGGTGCACGGCCTTAAGAGATAAAAGAAATGTCGCAAAAGAAAACAATCGTATTGAATCCTTTACCAGAACAAACCGATGATTATAGCCGCTATGAAGAGACCGTAACCCGATGGGATCGAATCATCGCAGCCGGTGTTATTGTCGTGTTATTGATAAGCGTGACGGTCTACTTCCTGATGGGTGAGCCTGATTATGCGGTGGATATAGCTGCACAGAATAATACAATTTCCGCAGATAAAGCCGCCTTAGTTGAATCTGAAAAGGAAGAGGCCGTTGTTGGCCAGCTTGCGCAACCATCGCAGCCTGAACCGGCTAGCCTTGAAGCTAATCCTGCTGAAGAAATTACGGCTCAAGCAGTTAACCGTCTCGCTGCTCAACAGAACCAGGGTTCTCAAGCGCTTCCTGCAGACAAGCCGCTCAAGCAGGCGACTCTGGTTTCTGTCGAACAAGAACCTGAAACAGCCAAGCTTACTCAAACCGCCACCACTGAAACTCTTGAAGCCCCAAAAAGTTCTGGCGTGAAGGTTTTCAATGATGGCATTACCAGCGCAGTACTAACGCTAGGGATAAAAGATGGCAAGCCCGGCTCTTCGATTCCTCCGCAGCTTGTTATGCCCCAAGAAGGCATTATGAAAGTGATATTATTTACTGAAATGCACGGGCTACTAGGGAAAAAGCTTTTTCATGACTGGTATCGCAATGGCGTTCGCCAAGCTCGGGTAACAATCCCCGTTAACTTTAATGAGCAAAGCTCGCATTCTAGTAAGTATATCAATGCGCAAATGGCCGGTGATTGGCAGGTCAAAGTGGTCGATGACCAGTCAGACGCCTATGTTTTAGCAGGCTTTAAGGTGGTCCTTCCCTAAATGTTAGATTGGGCCTTCTTAATCAAAAAAATGGTGGCTGCGTTTTGCATGCCGCTTCCTCTATTTTTATTGTTAATCTGCCTTGCTGGACTCTTGTATTGGCGGAAGAAGATTTTTCTCGCAAAAAGCCTGGGTGCTTTTGCATTGTTATTTTTTTACCTGATTTCGATTCAGGCAACAGGTCATTTTTTCGCTGCAAAATTAGAAAACCAATACCCAAGTTACCAAAAAGAAAACAATGCACTGGTAGACTATGTTTTGGTCTTAGGCAGTGGGCATCATACGGATAGCAGTCAACCAATTAGTACCCTGTTATCTTCCAGCGGGCTTCAGCGCTTAGTAGAAGGTATTCGGGTTTATCGCCTGAATCCCGGTTCTAAGTTACTATTATCAGGTTATAGTGGCAGTGATGAGATGCCACATGCTCAAGCCTTGAAGAAAGTCGCACGTCATTTTGGGGTGCCCGAGGCTGATCTTATCTTGGCGGGAAATGTGAAAGATACCCGAGAAGAAGCCGAGCATTGGGTGACGGTAGCCAAGGGCAAGAGTCTAGTCGTAACCACCTCCGCAAGTCATATGCCGCGTAGCATGTACTTGTTCCAGCAAGTCAAAAAAGCAAAAGGCTTAAAAGTCCGTTTGATAGCAGCCCCAACAGACTATATTAGTCATGCGAATACCCAATTGATTTGGAAAGACTGGTTCCCTTCGGGTGGACATATTCAGAACTTAGAACGTGTGTGGCACGAATATCTCGGCCTTTTTTGGGCTTATCTCGCCTCTTGATGAGTTTTTATATGAGGAATACTTATGTCTATTAGAGTTAGCATAAAGCTTGCTTCTGTCGTAATGTGTTTACTGCTTTCATATCCAGCGCAAGCGGCAGTGCAGGTCGAGGGAGCATGGATGCGCTTGCTTCCTCCGATGAGTAAAATGACCGCGGCTTATATGACTTTGGTGAGTGACCGAGAAGACCGTTTAATTGCTGTTTCAAGCGAAATCGCCACTGTAATCGAAGTTCATCAATCCAAAATGGATGACGGGGTGATGTCGATGCAAGAGGTAAAAATATTACCTTTGCCAAAAGATAAGCCTGTTGAATTGAAGCCTCAAAGCTACCACCTGATGGTCATGGGCTTACAAAGGCCCCTAAAAGCAGGTGACACTCACCGCTTTAGCTTGGAGTTTGAGCATGCTGGAAAACTCATTGTCGAGGTTCCCGTTAAAAATCCTTAGCGTTTTCTTATATAACCAGAGGTCCAAAGGCGACAATAATCAAGGTGGTCGACATCACGAGTAAGGGTAATAAAATTCGTTCATGTCGATAGTAAAAGTTATGACCTTCCTCAAGCGCAAGCTCAACTTCTTTGTTGCCTACTACTTGTTTTGTGAGTAAGTGATTTAAGGAGACTGGCGGCGTCAAATAACCTAATTCAAAAGCGACCAGGCAGGTCATCCAAAAGTGAATCGGTTCTATGCCTTGTTGGTAGGCGACGGGTGCTACAATGCCCGATACTAAAATTAGTGCACCAAAGGGGTCCATAATCATGCCTATAAAAATTAAAAAGCCGACAATGGCAAGCATGGCTAGTATCGTAGAATCAAAGCCTTCGGGAAAACTCAAGCTGCCGCCGCTTCGTTCAATAATTCCTCCCACGGTAAAAGAGCACGCCATGAGCATTAGTAAGGCGCCAATTTGAACCGCGGAATGTCTGATTGAGGTATCGAAGGTCGAGCTGAGTTTTACCTTTGAAACAGCCAGTTCAGGTTGTGTGTTTTTTCTTACCTTATGTTCGTAGAGCACGATCCCGATCAAGATGATTGGCAGTAGAATAGGGGCTGAAAATTCATCTAAATAGGCATTGAGAAAAAAGCCAAAGAGAGCCATAAATGTAAAAAGTATTGCAGCGTAAGGAATCAGCGCCTTAGCTTGAACCATGCTTGGACGAAATGATTCTGAAAAAGACGGTAATTTTAATGCGTTTTGTTTGGTGAGCAGAACAAAGAAACAAAAGACCACGAGGGTCAACATGAATACCCGGCTACCCCAGAAAAACAGCTCATCCGATAGCACTTCTTTATTTAAAATTGCGATACCGACTACCAATAAACATGGTCTGAGTACGACGCCAGAGCTCCCTGTCATGGCTGTAACTGCTAGTGCTAGTTGTCTGCGTGTTCCAATTCTACGTAGCTCTTGATAGGCCACAGCGCCCATCGCGATGATAATAATACCGGAAGCACCGGTATAAGCAGTTGGAATCGCCATCAGTAAGATAGCCACGACAGCCAGTAACTCAGGAGGCAGCCTCCATGGCGTAAATACCGCAAACAGTTTTGCAGGGAGTAGTGTTTCTTTAAGGAGCATCCCAACCCAGATATATAGCGCAATGGACAGGTGCAGATTGGTTAAATGAAATATTTGCGTGAAATAAACAGCGATACCCGGAATATGCTGCTCGTTGATCAGAAAGTGATAGGCTGCCGCTAAAAGCATCCAGGTATGAATGGGCACAGTGAGCAGGCTATGGAATATATGTTTGTCGTTCGTTAAGAATTTAGGGATGGTTAATAACCTAAAGAGCGCTATCGCTGCCATGATGGCGCTCCCCAGTGAGAGAATAACTAACAGTTGGGGTGATGCTAGCTTGGTGCCCGAGTCTAATGAGCCAATAAGAAAGAACAGGCTTGAAAGGCTTAAAGCTAACCCGGCAATAAACTGCGCAGTATAAGAAAGGATATGGTCAAATTTCGAGTGGATACTTCTGAAAGCGATATGCTCGGTTTTCCACGTCGCATAATTCGCACAAATCATGAGCAGTAAAATTAAAATGGTTTTTTGGTGATTGATGGAAAACAAGCTGATCTGAGCAAAAACGGACTCAATACCTGAAAATAGCGCCACAAAAGGAGAGTACTCCTTATTGAAGATCTCTGCATTGGCATGCTTCTTTTGGCAGACCTTAAGCTGTTTGACTAATGAAATGCGGGTGTTTTCTTTATCAAACTCATCTTCAACTAGACTAAAACCCTTGTTTTCAGCCTTAAATTGGCTCTCTAATTGTTTCAGTCTTATGTCAATATCAGCTTCGGGGTCACATGAAGGGGATGGCGCTTCACCTCTGAGTAAGTAGTAATTATCCCAAATATTTAAGCCCAACTTTAACAGTTGGGCATTGATATTTTCACTTGTCCCGGCGAGTACGGTAACAAGTAGCAAAAGAAACACGCTTATTGAAAGACCTTTGCTCAGCTTGTTCTGCACAGCGATCATGATGATTACTCAAGTCTTGTTATTTTTATTGTCGGTTTTGCCGAGCTTATTCTTTGTCTTTTGAGGTACATTCAGCAAGATTAGGGTCGACTTTACAGCGAACCTTTCTGAACAGGGTTAATGCTTTGGCGTTATAAATATTACGTTCTCTCAAAGCAATGCGACTTTCACGAAAAGTTTCGTTCCAAAGGTTCTTATCTGCATCGGAAATCTCTATCCAATATTTTTCAGGAATAGTTTGTTCACTTTGCTCAATTGTTTTAATGCTTTCAGGAAATTTGTTGGCTAACAATTCACGGGATTTTTGTCCAAAGCCCTCGGGGATTTTGTTCCAGCGAACAATCAGCTGCATGGTGACTTGAAGTGATGGCCACTTAATAATGCCGCCATTCGGTTCAAGGCCTTTATACATTTCCATGGGCTCGTAAGCCAAGCCAGGGGCGCCAGTGATATCCACAGCGTGGTTATTGAATTTTTGAAGCGCATTCATAATGCTTGACGAAACCGGTGTCATACCTATGCGCTCAGCTAAGTAGCCAGTTTCAGGCGCATTATCCAATACTGTAATACGCTTGCCTGCCATGTCTGCGGGCACTTTAATCTTTTTATCATTCACAAACAGGAAGATGGCCCCGATAGGTGAAATGCCAATAATTTCATACTCACCTTTGCGCATGAGCGATTCGGCTTTATCGCTGCTTAGGGTTTTAATGATCATGCCTAAATGTTCATAGGTTGGCAGTGCGCCGACCGCATTAATTGAACCGGTAAAGTCGTTATATTCTCGTGCTCTGATACCCGGTAAATTGAGCATATCACACACACCGTTTTTGAACTCTTCTGAAGCAACGCGGTCATCGGTATAGACTTTAAACGATAAATCTACACCCCAACGAAAGGCATCAATTTTGTATTCTTTCATCGCCTTGTGAACAGGCCCGTCATTACCAATAAAATCAAACACACACATGGTAAGGGGTCTTAAGTCAGCAGAATCAGAGGCTGCAACAGCATAAGCTAAATTGCTGGAGGCGATGAGATAGGCTAAAAAGCTTAATTTAAAAACTGAAAAAAGTGGGCGCATAGCAAAACTCTTTATTGATCAAGGTCATGAAAATAGTGCAATGAATGCTAACCGATTAGCGCATTAGAGGAAATGGGAACATGTCTCAAATAAATGAAAGATATTCATCTTTTCCCAAGAAGAGAATTAAGCAGGTGAAAAAGAGTGTTCGAAGTCTTGCGTGGTGAATATACACCACACAAGATATTAACTCGCTAAACGACGTTTTTCATATGCCGAAAAATCAGGCTTTTCACGTTGATAATGTTTCATCAAGGGCGAGTGGACGATGAAGTCTGCGGTACTTTTATTACAGGCCACAGGAATGTTCCAAAGCGTGGCCAAACGAAGTAAAGCCTTGATATCCGGGTCGTGAGACATGGGTTCCAAAGGGTCCCAAAAGAATATCAATAAGTCGACCGTGCCTTCGGCGATACGTGCACCTATTTGTTGGTCACCACCTAGAGGCCCGCTTTGAACGCGTTCTACTTTTAGGCCTGTCGATTTTTCAATAAGTACGCCCGTTGTCCCTGTTGTTATTAAGGAGCAGTTTTTTAGATCAGAATGGTGTTCATTTAACCATTTGATAAGATCGGGCTTGCGGTTGTCGTGTGCAATGAGCGCTATATTTTCAATTGGCTTCATAAAAGTGCTATTTCCTGATTAAATTTATTATTGTTATTTACAGTGGGTGTTTAATCATACACCCAATACCTTAGCGAATTCTTAAAAATAACAAACTCTTAAGAATTTGTATGAATTAACAATAGCAGATTATCTTTGATATATATGACAAAGATATGTCACGCATACAGAAAATTAAATTAATTTGATTTGAATCCAGTGATTTGCAATAGGTACCGGTTCATCCTTATAAGGCCTAAAGTAAAGAGCCATAAAGTAATAAGCTGATAAGGCTTTACAGCGTGATTGATTGACTGGCAAATATATCTATTTGAGAGGTTAACAAATAGCTAGGAGATAGTTTTTATCAGTTGTATTTAGTTATATAAAGATTAGTAATACTTAAATACTATGCTGCTTGAAAATGTATTAAGATTTGAATTATCAGATTAGTAATAGAAACCTAAAGAGAGAGAAATATGAAAAAACTTTTTACAACGATATTAATGGCAGGTTCATTTGTGTTGGCAGCCGATGTGATGGCAGGAGATGCAGCAGCAGGTAAAGCTAAATCTGCGGTTTGTGCTGCTTGTCATGGTGCTGCCGGTAAAGCCGCTGTTCCAAATTATCCAAACCTTGCAGGTCAGAATAAAGCCTACCTTGTTAGCGCTTTAAAAGCCTACAAAAACAAAGAACGAAATGGTGGTATGGCTGTGATTATGCTAGGTCAAGCGGCTGCTCTTAGTGATCAGGATATTGAAAACCTAGCTGAATACTATAGCTCTCTGTAAGCAGAGCTAACGATTAGGCTTAGTAAGGCTGCGATAGCAATAATTGAATGCCCAAAAAGACAGGCCATGTGCTTGTCTTTTTTTATGGAATAGAACAAAAAAGATTATTCAAATGGGCAGAAATTATCGGCAATTTATCCTTGGTTTATAGCTTTCAGTAATTCGGTTAGAATAGCGCCAAAATTGCACCCCACATGAGCTATTTATGAAATTTATTGTCAAATTATTCCCGGAAATTTCCATCAAAAGCAAGCCTGTTCGTCAACGGTTTGTAAAACAACTTCGGCAGAATATCAGTGAAGTACTAAAAAGGGAGTTTGATAATGTTTCAGTGCAAGGTTACTGGGACAAGGTAGAAGTCAGCGTCAAGGGTGACCTCGTCTATGCCCAAAAAGTTGCCGAAACACTGCAACGTATTCCGGGTATTGCCAATATCCTCCGAGTTCAGAATTACACCATTGAAGATATCGACAACAATTTCGAAGAAATGTTGCGCTTAACCCAAAATATTTTTGAACATGAAATAAAGGGTAAGACCTTTGTCGTAAGAGTTAAGCGCGCAGGAAAACATGCATTTACCTCTACCGATTTGGAACGCTACATAGGTGGCGGTTTATTTCAGCGCCTAGAAACCGGTGGCGTAGAGTTAAGAAACCCTGACGTAACT
>JBFJZQ010000050.1:0-13972 GCA_041622015.1 Oleiphilaceae bacterium | reverse complement strand
GCCATTAATGCAACCATTTAGAAAATTGCTACCCTCGATGGGAGGCTTGGATCTATCGCCTATATTAGTCTTTCTTGTTATTCAAGTGCTTGAAGTTGTATTGAAAGGCTTGCAATCTCAAGTCTTGTCGTTGGCGTAATTGGCCTTTACATGATGGCAAAAGAACTCTCAGATAAAGTTGCTGGATATCATGCATGGAAGCAGCAACTGATATCAAAAATTGAGTTCTATAAAGACTGGCTCAATGATAACAACTTAATATCCTTCGATCTTGAGCAAGCGCTCGAGCAAGGTCACACACTTCTTCAAGAAGATCAGTTAACGATTGCGATGGTTGGTGAATATTCGCGCGGTAAAACCGAACTGATCAATGCTTTATTATTTTCCGATTTTGGCCAACGGCTTTTACCCTCTCAAGCAGGGCGGACAACAATGTGTCCAACTGAAATATACTTTGATGAGAGACACCCCGAGTCCTGTTTAAAATTATTACCGATTGAGACGCGTCTAAAGAGTGAGTCTATTCAGGGCCTTAAAGCAGATGAAAGTCTTTGGAAGAGCTTCAATATTGATAGCCAAAACCCTCAACAAATAACTGAAGTTTTAACCGAGTTGGCTGCAACCCGAGAAATTGATCTTGAAGAAGCAAAGTTACTTGGTTTTGACCAGCGAATGCTCGAAACCCTGCCAAATAAGCCGGATAAAGTGCTTATTCCTGTTTGGCGGCATGCATTATTAAGTTTGGATAACCCCTTATTGAGAAAAGGTATCCGTTTTTTAGATACACCGGGGCTGAATGCCCTAGGGTCTGAACCCGAACTTACCATCAGTATGTTACCGAAAGCCCAAGCGGTTATTTTCCTTTTAAGCGCCGATACCGGTGTGACAGCGAGTGATATGACAATATGGAAGCAATTTATTGATAGTCGGGATGCGAATCATCGCGCTGGCAGGTTTGCGGTATTGAATAAAATAGATGTTCTCTGGGATGATCTGCAAGGGGAGGATCATGTTTTAAATTCTATTATGCGAATGCGTCAAAATACCGCAGAACAATTAGGCATAGAATTAGAGGATGTACTTGCTATTTCAGCGAAGCAGGCCTTGATTGGCAAGGTAAAAAAAGATGCAGATTTAATACAAAGAAGTGAATTACCTTTCCTGGAAAATATTATTGCGCAACGAATCCTTGCTCAAAAGGAATCGGTAATCTCTGATGATTTTGTCAATGAATTTAAGCAAATGATACATGGCTCTATGGCATTATTAAATCAACGTTTGGCTTCTATGCATGAACGTCTTGAAGCCCTGGAACAGCCAGATTCAAAAAAGAAAATGATAGGTGATTTGGCTCGGCAATCACATGAAGAGCATGAGCGTTATTATAAAAAACTCATTACGCTCAAGTCGAGCCGACGTCTAATGAACTCACAAGGTGAAATTCTGCAGCAGCTGATGAGTCCGTTGAAATTCAAAGCCTTGGTCAAGAAAACCAAGCGTTCCATGCATGATAGTTGGAGTACCTTAGGTTTGATGCATACCATGACTCAGTTCTTTAACCACATGGAAAAAGAACTGGACAATATGGTGATAGAAGCGCGCTTAGCTGACAAAATGGTGGCAGCAATTTATCAAAGATTTAAGGCAGATATTCAAGCTCAGCATCTTCAACCGAAAATGTTTAGTATTGTGCAACAAAAAACTGCGCTAAAAGACCTTAAAACGAAATTGATGCAGTTTTGTCGTCAGCCGAAAATGTTCATGACAGAGCAGAGCATGCTCACGGAGCATTTCTTTACAGCCTTTGTCTCAGAAGTCGAAATAATTCAACAAGAGGTTTATGAGATTGCTTTAAACTGGCCAGATCGTGCATTGATGCCTTTAATGCAATACGCTCAACAACAAAAAAAGAACTTGGAAAATCAACTAGGCCAATTAAAACGATTGGCTAACTCCAGTCGAGAAATGAAAGAGCAACAACAGGAACTGCATAGAATCATTCAACAAACAGAACAGCAGTTAACGCTAGCCAAAGACTTACAAGATGGTCTTGATACCTCAAGGCATTTAAAATTAGCTATTTCAAACTAGCCATTGCAGGGCATAATATTGCCATTGGAGAGTAGGGCGTTTACACTCCGTTTTCACTTGAACCCCATAAAATACGGTCACGAATGTCCAGTCAACCTAAACAGAAAAAGGCCCCTAAAAAAGCTAAGGATGCAATCAGCCATTCAGTTGGTCTTGTCTCGCCTCAGACACTGCACTTTGATCAGCCATTAGCTTTGGTGAGTGGCAAAACAATCAAGCAATATGATTTGGTCTATGAAACCTATGGCGAGTTAAATGCTGCAAAGACCAATGCCGTACTAATATGCCATGCCTTAAGTGGTGATCATCATGCGGCTGGTTTTCACGCGGGAAAAAGCAAAAAACCAGGTTGGTGGGATAGTTGCATTGGCCCGGGTAAACCCATTGATAGCAATCACTTTTTTGTGGTTTGCTTAAACAACTTGGGTGGCTGCAACGGCTCAACTGGACCGAATACAGTGAACCCGGATACTGGTGAACTGTATGGGCCAGATTTTCCAATTATTACCGTGAAAGATTGGGTTGAAAGCCAAGCGCGTTTTGCCGATGCCCTGAATATTCAAATGTGGGCAGCCGTAGTCGGTGGTAGCCTAGGCGGTATGCAAGCCTTGGCTTGGTCGCTGTATTACCCAGAAAGACTTAAGCATGCCGTGGTAATCGCTTCGACCCCCAAACTGACAGCACAAAATATTGCGTTCAATGAAATTTCACGCAAGGCGATTACTTCTGATCCGGATTTTCACCAAGGTCATTACTATCGATTTAATACTATTCCGAGTAAAGGCTTGATGCTGGCAAGAATGATTGGCCACATAACTTACCTCTCAGATGCATCGATGGGTGAGAAGTTTGGCCGTGAGCGCAAAACTGAAGCCTTTAATTTTGGTTATGACGTTGAGTTTGAGGTAGAAAGCTACCTTAATTACCAAGGTGAACGCTTTTCAAAAAGCTTCGATGCCAACACCTATTTATTAATGACACGGGTATTAGATTATTTCGATCCCGCTTCTGAATTTGGTGGATCACTCGAAAAAGCCTTTGAACAAGCGAAGTGTAATTATTTTGTCGTGTCATTCAGTACAGATTGGCGATTTGCTCCTGAACGCTCTGAACAACTTGTTGAATCGATGATAAAAGCAGGCCGGTCGGTTAGCTATGCAGAAGTTGATGCGCCTTATGGGCATGATGCCTTTTTAATTCCGACAGAGCGTTATATGGCCATTTTTTCAGCCTATATGAATCGAATCATCAAGGAGATTCAAGAGTGAGAGCGGACTTAAAGCTAATAGAACCTTGGGTTAGACCCGGCACTCATGTGTTAGATTTAGGTTGTGGTGATGGTACGTTGCTCGCACATCTTCATGAAAAGAAAAATGTTCAAGGTTATGGTATTGAGATCGACGAAGCACAGATTACCCGATGTATCGAAAAGGGTGTCAATGTGATCGAGCATAACCTCGACTCTAAGGGCCTAAAAAGTTTTGCAGATCAGCAGTTTGATACCGTTATTATGACGCAAGCATTACAAGCGGTTCGTCAACCGGATGTGATGTTAGAAGAAATGTTGCGTTTAGGTCAGCAGGGCATTGTGACATTTCCAAATTTTGGATATTGGCGTTGTCGCCAGTATCTACTTTGGCACGGCAAGATGCCCATGTCTAAAACCTTACCGCATACCTGGTATAACACACCGAATATTCACTTATGCACGTTTAAAGACTTTGAAGCATTATGTAAGAAAAAAGGCATCAAAATATTAAATAGAACGGTGGTAGATTCCGATTTCTCACAAAGTCGATTTGCGAAGATGTGACCAAATTTATTTGCCGAGTTTGTTGTTTATCGAATAAGCCGTTAACACTCCATTAATCAAAGCGAGCAAGTATCATGAAGATTTATAAAATCACCTTTCAATTATTCATCTTTATTTGCTTGAACTTCATCTCTACCGTTCAGGCAGAACAAAAAAAAGTCTTTGACGGGCCGGATGGCAGTGAATATGAAGTTCACTATATTGGCTTTACCAGTACTTTTTTAGACCCTGATGTCGCCAAACAATATGATATTGTTCGAAGCCGGGCATTGGGTGTCGTCAATATCAGTGTGATTAAAGTCGATAAAGATGGAAGTCGTAAGGCCGTCGGTGCGGTGCTGCAAACAAAAATGACCAATGATATCCAACAAAATCAATTTTTATCTTTCCAGCAAATTGTTGAAGGCACTGCTATTTACTATTTAGCACAATTACAATTTCGTGAAGGTGAAATACTCACCTTCGATGTGTCTGCTTATCCTGAAGGTAGTGTCAAACCATTACAGTTTAGATTTGTGCAAAACTTTTATAACGATTAAATCGTTTTTAACATACAAGGTGTCCTCGTGAAAGTCGTGCTTGCAAGTGGTAATAAAGGCAAAGTAAATGAGCTCACTCAGTTGCTCCAAGCGCAGAATATTGAAGTATTGGCTCAGTCTGAATTTGAACTAGAATCACCTGAAGAAACCGGGCTCACATTTATCGAAAATGCCTTGATCAAGGCGCGTTATGCCGCAGAAAAAACAGGCTTACCGGCGATTGCTGATGACTCAGGTTTATCTATTCCTGCTTTAGGTGGCGCGCCTGGCATTTATTCAGCCCGCTATTCAGGGGAACAGGCGACCGATCAAAGCAATATTGATTTGGTGATGAAAAACCTAGCAGGAAAGAGCGGTGATTCACGCCAAGCAACCTTTAATTGTGTGCTGGTGTATATCAGGCATGCAAATGACCCAACCCCGATTGTTTGCCATGGGCAGTGGCATGGTCTGATTATGGAAAAGCAAATGGGTGACGGTGGCTTCGGTTACGATCCTATATTCTGGGTACCAGAGAAACAATGCACTGCTGCAGAGCTTTCTAAGTCTGAAAAAAATGCCATTAGTCATCGTGGTAAAGCTTTGTCCTTATTGGTTTCTCAACTTCAAGACTCACTGTCTAAATGAGTCAGGACTTGCCCCCACTAAGTCTTTATGTGCATATTCCTTGGTGTGTGAAAAAGTGTCCGTATTGTGATTTCAACTCCCACACAACCAATGAACTACCGGAAAAAAGCTATCTTGAACAGCTTAAAAAAGACCTCTTAGCTGACTTGTTATTTGTGCAAGACAGACCGCTAAAAAGTATCTTTTTTGGGGGGGGGACGCCCAGCCTAATGAGCCCTGGATTCTTTGAAGAGTTTTTGAATTTTGTTCGCCAGCATATTGAAATAACCGTAAATACAGAAATCACTCTTGAAGCGAACCCAGGAACAACCGAAGCCAGTAAATTCTTTGGTTATCGAGAAGCCGGTATAAATCGCCTATCTCTCGGCGTGCAAAGCTTCCAAACATTACAACTAGAAAAATTAGGTCGCATTCATTCAGGTAACGATGCGCTCAAGGCCGTCGAACAAGCCAAACAAGCAGGCTTTGATAATTTTAATCTGGATTTAATGCATGGTTTACCTGATCAAACCTTAGAAATGGCTTTAGCAGATTTACAACAAGCTTTGGATTTAAATCCGCCACATTTATCGTGGTATCAGTTAACCATTGAACAAAATACCGAATTTTTCCGTCACCCCCCGGTCTTACCTGAAGACGACGCACTTTGGGACATACAGTTAGCCGGTGCTGAACTCTTGAAGCGGCATAATCGCCATCAATATGAAGTGTCAGCCTTTTCTTTACCAGGAAGAGAAGCGCAGCATAATCTAAACTATTGGCGCTTTGGTGATTACTTGGGAATTGGCGCTGGGGCACACGGGAAAGTCAGTACTTTTAATTCAGAAGATAAAAGTAAGTGCATACAAACTAGCTTGAGTGTCATTCGTTATCGAAAAACGCGAATGCCAAAAAACTATCTTGCAGCAAGCTATAACTTGCAGCCTCATGCGAGTTTTCGCATAGGTGAAGAGATGATTGAGTCGGAAGACTTACCCTTCGAATTTTTGATGAATGCGCTGAGGCTCAGCAAGGGTGTGGAAGAAAGTGTGTTTCAGGCGCGGACGGGTTTAGCTATGTCAGTGTTAGAACCCACTTTGTCTAAGCTTCGTCATCATGGACTATTAAAAGAAAATGGCCTTTGTCCAACGGAGAAAGGCCATTTATTTTTGAATGATGTGTTAGCGCAATTTACGGATACCTAGATTTTACGGTTTTATAGAGCAAGGCTACAACAAATATCCAATCAACTTATAGCGTCGCAAATACCTTTTTAGCCGCCTCAATCGTGGCATTAATTTCTACGTCAGTGTGAGCAGAAGAGACAAAGCCCGCTTCAAAAGCTGAGGGTGCAAGATAAACACCTTCAGCTAACATGCCATGATAGAATTTCTTAAACCTATCTTGATCACAGGCCATCACTTGATCATAGGTTGAGACACTCTGCTCTTCGGTAAAAAAGACGCCAAACATTCCGCCAATTTGGTTGAAGGTGAAAGGGATTTTAGCTTGATCTGCCACTGCTTTTAAGCCATTCACTAGCTTAGCGGTTTTTTGCCCAAGCGTATCAAAAAAACCGGCTTGTGAAACCGCTTCTAACATTGCTAAACCTGCAGCCATCGCTAAGGGGTTTCCAGACAGTGTCCCTGCTTGATAAACAGGCCCCATCGGTGCAATCGCATCCATAATATCTGAACGGCCACCAAAGGCGCCAACAGGTAAGCCACCACCAATGACTTTGCCTAAGGTAGTTAAGTCTGGTTTAACATGATAAATGGCTTGCACACCACCTAGCGCTGTACGAAAACCTGTCATGACTTCATCAAATATCAAAACACTTTGATGTGCATCGCAAGCTTCACGCAATGCTTCCAAAAAGCCTTCTTTCGGCAGAATACAATTCATATTTCCTGCAACGGGTTCGACAATAATGGCGGCAATTTGATCGCCCATTTCAGCAAATAAAGCATTTACGGCTTCAATATTATTATAAGGAAGCGTTAGCGTATGCTCTGCCACGCTCGCAGGTACACCAGGAGAATTCGGAACGCCTAAGGTGAGCGCGCCAGAGCCCGCTTTTACGAGTAATGAGTCAGCATGACCATGGTAACAACCTTCAAATTTAACGATTTTATCTCGACCAGTGAAACCACGCGCCAAACGAATTGCGCTCATCGTTGCTTCTGTGCCCGAACTTACCATGCGAACTTTTTCAATCGAAGGCACTAACTCGCACACTTTTTTAGCCATACGCGTCTCTATTGCCGTGGGTGCGCCATAGCCCAAGCCTTGTGTGAGTTGTTTTTGTACGGCTTCAATCACTTGCGGGTTCGCATGGCCTAGAATCATCGGGCCCCAAGAGCCAACATAATCTATATATGACTTGCCATCTGCATCGATCAGATAAGCGCCTTCGCCGCGCTCAAAGAAAATGGGTGTCCCTGATACACCTTTAAACGCACGCACGGGGGAATTAACGCCACCGGGAATGACAGTTTGGGCATCAGCAAATAATTCTTCAGACTTAGACATGAATTGAACCTATAAATGATTTAAAAATTAAAATGATTAGAGAAAAATTTTTGAAATTGACGTGCTGTGGCTTGGATATCGGATTGTGCAAACAAACCGTCTATCACCGCTGCATTATGGATAGGAGTGTGCATTAGCGACTCGATGTTGTCTAGGGTGATACCGCCTATAGCCACGATTGGTTTGCTTAACTTTACTGCTTCTACCAAAACAGATAAAGAACAGGGTGGTGCTTCAGGCTTTGTTTTGGATGGAAAGATTCTGCCAAATGCACAATAATCTGCACCTAAGTCAATCGACTGTCGAGCATAGTTAATATCATCATGACAGGTGACGCCCAAAATACGCTGAAAGCCGAGGACTCTTCTAGCCTTGGCAATGTCACCGTCAGATTTTCCTAGGTGAACACCATCCGCATCACTTTCTAAGCATAATTGCAGGTCATCATTAATAATCAGTTGGGCATTATAGCGATGACAGAGCGCTTTTAAGGCAAGTGCCCGCTGAAGTTTTTGAGTACTCGACGCATGCTTATCTCGGTATTGTAAAACGCGACAGCCGCCTTTTAAGGCTAATTCTACTTTTGTAAGAAAACATTTCGCATCTAGCAGTATTGGGTCGGTAATGGCATAGAGCCCAGGATGTAAGATTAAAGGCATGAGCGATTCGCTATAGAAAATTCAAGGCTAAAAAGGTTTGACGACCACAAGAATTACAATGGCAACTAACAAGATAACTGGGAACTCATTAAACCAGCGGTAGAAAACATGGCTTCGGGTATTTGCATCGCGAGCGAAAGCTTTTAAGAGTTTTCCACAATACATGTGATAGGCCATCAGTATTACCACTAAACTTAGCTTGGCGTGGAACCAGCTACTTTGTAAATAGCCCTCAAGGTTGTAAGTCATTAACCATCCACCTAGTATCAAGGTAGCGATCATAGAGGGTGTACCGATACCACGAAAGAGTTTGCGCTCCATAATTTTAAAACGTTCCAAACTTCTGACGTCAGATGCTTGAGCATGGTAAACAAAGAGCCTGGGTAAGTAGAAAAGTGCCGCAAACCAGCAAACAACGGCGACGATATGGAAAGCTTTAACCCATAACATATTTATTTCCTTTTATATTGATAATAGTTTTCTACGTCACTGCGATAGAGTACGCCTAAGACACGAGAAATATTCGGGCCACTAGTACGCTCTACATAAAGCACGTCGGTTTTTGATTCAGCAAAACGATCCAATGCTTCTTGAAGTGTGGCTTGAAAATAAAGGGCAGAAACGTCTTTTCGCTGAGCGGGAATTTCAAATAAATCAACAATATGTTGGTTCAGGTCAATCGTATTATTTTCATCTTGTTCCATGAGCAACTGTTGCTCTTCAAGATAATGTGCAAGATCAACGGTAGGCAACACTGAAACGGGCTTGCCTTCGCTGTTATTGATCAAGATACATTTTGGTTCTTGGCGCAATAAGTTCAATGCTTCAGTAAATGATAATGTTCGGTTAGCCGTATCAAATTGCCTCGACATAATAGCGCCTACACTCACCCGCCTTAAGGCTTGAACAACAGGGCTGTTGCTGAAGTCGATGCCCTGTTCTTTGAGGATGCTTAGAAAAACGGATTTTTGTTTGAATACTTCACTGGCAACCATGCTCGATATCACAATAATTAGCATACCCGGCATAATGATATTGGTGTTCTGGGTGAGTTCTAATAACGCGAGTAAAGCGGCAAGTGGTGCTTGAAGTGCAGAACCCATCATGGCACCCATACCCAACATAGCATAAAAACCTGGGGAAGAAGCAATTGAGGGCATAAACATTTCAGCCAGGATACCAAATACGCCACCCACGCTAGCACCGATGAAAAGTATCGGGCCGACTAAGCCGCTTGGCATACCTAAACCCACACTAATGCCCGTGATTACTATTTTGCCAATGGCGATCACGCAAAGCAGTAGTAAGCCAACTTGTCCAAGTAAGGTTTGGTTAACGGTATCGTAACCAATGCCCATGATTTCGGGCAAAAACATGGCCGCTAAACCAGTTAGCGCGCCCGCTGCTAAAATACGATAAAAAATATTGATCGTTGCCACACGAATAGTTTTTTTAATTAAGCCAACAAACATGGCCGAGACAATGCCGATGGCAATACCGCAAATGATAATGTACGGAATTTCAATGAGTGAATTCATATAAAGTTGCGGGACGACAAACGCGGTTTCATTTCCATAGACGGCTTGAGATAAAACGGCGGCAGCCACCGAAGCAAGGATCACAGGAGTAAAACCGGCAATGGTGTATTCCATCATGACCACTTCCATTGCAAATATGACACCTGCAATCGGGGTGTTAAAGGAGGCTGAAATAGCGGCAGCTGTGCCGCAACTAATGAGTATTCGAATACTATTATTTGGCAGGTTTAGATATCGGCCTAATAGACTCGAGCAAGCTGCACCCAGATGAACAGCCGGCCCCTCACGACCTGCAGATTGACCGCTCACAATGGTGAGTACACCGCCGACAAACTGAGTAACTAGACTTTTAAAAGAGATGTAACCTTGATGATAGCTTAATCGTTCAATCACAAAGGCAATACCGACTTTACGTTGGCTTAATTTTAAGCGGTACCAAATGCTGGCGATAATAACGGCGCCACTAAGAGGCAATACTGTGCGAGCTAAATCCGACAGCCCTTCAAAGTTTTCGGGGTCACCATTAGGTAAAAAGTACATCAGGGGAAGTTCAATACAAAGTCGGAACAAGAGAATCACAGCCGAAGTTAAGAGCCCCGTGATGAGTCCTAGAATAGCAAGTTGAGGTAAGGCTTCAGCACCAGAAAGCTTTTGCCTGAATACACGCTTATAGTTTTCAACTGAGTCTCTTAGAGACATAAATGAATCCATCCTCAAGCTATAGCTTACTGATTACTCAAGTCTTAGATAATACAGAAATCTCTTAGAGAAGTAAGCTAAGCAGAAACTGAAAAAAACTCCTAGAAATAATAACCCAGAAAATTGGATTTATTTGCGCACAATGATGGTGCTATTGAGTTCATTAATAGTGTGAAGCATTTTCTGATGGATTTCTTGGCTTAGGGTATTCAATTGTTCTTTGTCTATATCTTTAGTATGAATGGGGGGAAGTATCCGAATTTTGACCTCACCTGCATGCCATTTTTTTAAGTTTATATGTTTAGGGTAGGCGCTGGCGCAAATGGGAAGTATCGGAGCATCTGCTTGTTTTGCCATATGAAACGCGCCTTTTTTAAACGGTAATAAGTTATTGCCTTTATTGCGGGTTCCTTCAGCAAAGACCCAAATCGATGTTGCATTATGCTTTAGCGCCTCTGTTGTTTCGGTCATGGCATTGATAGAGGCTTTTGATTTTTTACGATCAATCATTATATTGCCTGAGAGCCAATAAACCTGGCCAAATAAGGGTAAATATTTCAGGCTTTTCTTGCCCACACTGACGGTGCGTTTTGGGATCACAGCACCATGGATGAATAGGTCAAGGTTATCTTGGTGGTTCGCTATGACGATAGAGGGTTGCATGTTTTGGAGATGTTCAGCGCCTTCTACGCTTAGTTTAATTCCGAGTAATTTCAAACCCCCGATACTGAACATTCTGCCACAAATACGAGTGTTATCCGGGTTAAATGGTCGGAACAGACATATTAAAATTCCGAGTAAAGCGACCATAAAAAAATAGCTTAAAACCACGATGGCGCGAAGAAATAAAAACATAAACGTACATTCGCTAATTAAAGGTTAGAGGGATCAAGATTATAGGGAATATGAGGAAACGACTCTAGGCGAGAAAAGCCACTATTTATGAGAAAAAGTCGTACCGTAATTGAATGGAGACATAATAATCGTTAATAGATTGTTTCTTAGCTGTTAATATAGGCTACATAATCATTGAAAAAGGTGGGAAGTGTTGTGATTAAAGTGGGTATCGTTGGAGCGACAGGTTATACCGGTTCAGAATTACTTAGATTATTAGTGTTACATCCTAATGCTGAAATAGTTGTGGTCACCTCTCGTACAGAGAAAGGGTCACCGGTTGCTGATATGTTCCCTCATATTCGTGGCTACTTAGATTTAGAATTTACCGATCCGAGTGTTGAAGAATTATCAATTTGTGACGTGATCTTTTTTGCGACACCACATGGTGTGGCGCAATCCATGATGAAAGATTTCATTGGTTCGGGCTTAAAAACCATCGATTTGTCAGGTGATTTTCGTTTGAACGATGTTGATGTTTGGGAGTCCTGGTATGGACAAAAACATGCATGCCCTGAGCTGATCCCACAAGCCGTATATGGTTTACCTGAAATAAATCGCGACAAAATAATCGATGCTAAACTAATAGCGTGTCCGGGTTGTTTCCCTACAGTCATTCAGTTGGGGTTTTTACCACTATTAGAAAAACAATGGGTTAAGCCGGATCGTCTTATCGCCGATGCTAAAACGGGGACAAGTGGAGCCGGACGAGCAGCGAAGGTTGGCATGTTATTATCTGAATGTTCAGATAGTTTTAAGGCCTATGGTGTGTCTGGTCATCGTCATTTACCTGAGATGAAACAGATTTTAGGGGATATACAGGGTGGAGAGTTAGGTCTTACTTTCGTTCCACACCTAGTACCGATGATTCGTGGCATTGAAGCAACCTTGTATGCAGAGTTAAAACCTGAGTTAGGTATAACGCTTGATCAGGTGCAGCGTTTATTTGAAGAGCGTTATGCAGATGAACCCTTTGTTGATGTGATGCCCATGGGCTCATTGCCTGAAACAAGAAGCGTTAAAGGTTCAAACTTCTGTCGAATCGCGATCCATCAACAAAAGGGTAGTAATCAAATTATCATCCTTGCGGTGATAGATAACTTGGTCAAAGGCTCTTCAGGGCAGGCTATTCAAAATATGAACATTATGTTTGGTTTGAAAGAGAATCTTGGTCTTGAACAAGTTGCATTGATGCCTTAATGAAAATGATGAGTCGTACAAAATAAAATTAAAAGGAAGTTTTTAATGGCAAAAAAAAATGCCGATGATCGTTTGATTGTTGTAAAACACAAACCAGGTATTAAGCGTAAAAGAAGGCTGGTATTCATTACGGGCGTCATAGTTATGGGGGCGCTGAGTTTCTTATTGGGTAACTATCAAATTCGGCAACAGCATCAGAAAGTGGTTGAGCAATTGGATAAGTTATCTGCCGAATATGCCTTATTGCAAAAAAGTGAATCCGAATTAAGACAGCAAGTCTTTAATCTAGAGAGTGGCAGGAATATTGATAATGTCGCGGTAAAAGGCATACAAGAAACTATTCGAGACTATAAGTCGACAATAGATCAGCTTAAAAAGGATGTGTCTTTTTATCAAAGTATTATGGCGCCTTCGGAAAATATCAAAGGCTTACAAGTTCAAAATGTTGAACTTCAAAAAACCAAGGACGATAAACGTTTCTCCTATAAAATTGTAATGGCACAGGTAGCAGATAATAAAAATTACGTGAGTGGGCTGGTGGCTGTGAATGTTGTGGGTATGCAAGAAGGTAATAAGGTTATTTTACCTTTAAGAGATGTCTCAGATGAGCAATCTACTCTCGGAATAAAATTTAAGTTTAAGTATTTCCAAGACATTACCGGTGAGCTTATTTTACCGGAAGGCTTTAATCCGGAAAGTATTCAGGTCGTTGCGCAGGCAGATGGTAAAAAAGCGTCTAAACTAGAAAGAACATATATGTGGAATGATTTAGTGCGCTAAATCTGAACTAATTGATCTGTTAAGTAGGAGAGCCAGCATGTTTGGAGCAGGCAAGAAAAAATCTAAAGGCAAGCGGTACCAGAGTCCGCAAGTTCATTTTGACACATTAGTATCCAGTAAAACACAAATCCAGGGAGACCTTCAGTTTTCGGGTGGCTTACATATTGACGGTTTGATTCGCGGGACAATCAGAGCAGAAGAAGGCAGTGAGGCGATTGTTCGTATCAGTGACATAGGTGAAATAGATGGCGATGTCATCGCTCCACATATCATTGTCAATGGCACTGTGCATGGTGATGTCTATGCCTCAAAGCACATTGAGTTAGCATCAAATGCTTCAATTAAAGGTAATGTTTATTATCATTTAATTGAAATGGCGATGGGGGCAGAAGTGAACGGTAATTTGGTTCACCATAAAGAGCCAGTCTCACTTGATGAGCAGGGAACCAAGGAAGCAGCAGCAGAAAGCACTGAACCTGTTTCGCTTAAAGCAATTTCTAATTCAGGTAATAGTTGACTGTTTTACTTGGTTAATTGGATAATGGCCAACATAAGTACGCTTTGTTGGAGAAAACATGAGCTCAGTTGAATCATATGTACCTTCGCCGCTCATATTTACAG
>JBFJZQ010000049.1:0-14061 GCA_041622015.1 Oleiphilaceae bacterium | reverse complement strand
GCTAACAAAAAGCCGGTTAAAAAACCGGCTTTTTTGATTGAGACTAGAGCCCCTTATCTTTTTTTCATGGACAAGAAAAAGTCATCATTGGTTTTTGAATCTTTTAATTTGTCCAATAAGAATTCCAATGCCGCAATATCATCATCCATACTATGAAGAAGTTTTCTCAATATCCAGACGCGCTGAAGTTCATCTTCAGCCATGAGTAAATCTTCACGACGCGTTCCGGAACGACGAATATTGATCGCAGGATAAACACGCTTCTCAGCACAACGACGATCCAAATGTACTTCCATGTTACCCGTACCTTTGAATTCTTCGTAAATAACCTCGTCCATTTTCGACCCGGTATCGACCAAAGCGGTTGCGATAATCGTTAAACTACCACCTTCTTCTACGTTACGAGCTGCACCAAAGAAACGCTTAGGACGCTCTAACGCATGCGCATCTACACCACCGGTAAGCACTTTACCGGAGGATGGGATAATCGTGTTGTAAGCTCTCGCCAAGCGAGTGATCGAATCAAGAATAATAACAACATCTTTTTTATGCTCGACTAATCTTTTTGATTTTTCAATAACCATTTCAGCGACTTGAACATGACGTGCAGGCGGCTCATCAAAGGTACTGGCAACCACTTCACCACGAACGGAACGCTGCATCTCTGTTACTTCTTCAGGCCGCTCGTCGATAAGGAGAACCATTAGATGGCACTCAGGGTTATTTCGGGCGATTGACTGTGCGATATTCTGCATCATCAAGGTTTTACCTGCTTTGGGTGGAGAAACTACCAAGCCACGCTGACCTTTACCGATGGGAGCAACAAGATCCAGAATACGTGCCGATAAATCTTCTGTACTGCCATTACCCGCTTCAAGATGCATACGCTCATTAGGAAATAGCGGCGTCAAGTTCTCGAAAAGAATCTTGTTTTTTGAATTCTCAGGTTTATCGAAGTTAATCTCACTGACTTTCAATAAAGCAAAGTAGCGTTCGCCTTCTTTTGGCGGGCGAATTTTTCCAGCAATAGTATCACCCGTTCTTAGGTTAAATCGCCTAATTTGACTAGGTGAAACATAAATATCATCGGGGCCAGCTAAGTAGGAGCCTTCTGCAGATCGCAGGAAGCCGAAGCCATCTTGCAATATTTCAAGAACACCATCACCAAAGATATCTTCACCACTTTTAGCATGACGCTTTAAGATAGTAAAAATAACGGCTTGTTTTCTTGATCGGGCCAGATTGTCAAGCCCCATTTCGGCTGCTATGTCTAAAAGTTCAGGAACGCTTTTTTTCTTAAGTTCGGTAAGATTCATAGTTCAATATTTTATGATTAGATACAGTGGAATACTGCAAAAGGAAGTTGTTATAGGATTAATTTGGCAGATATGCCAGAGCCTGCTAAAGCACAAGCTCAATAAAGATAGAACAGATTATACACAATATCCAGTAATATTCTATTTTTTATTGCAAGCCTGTTAAGATCAAAGCATTGACGCTACATGAATAGCAATTAAGCGCTGTTTTTTTTCAGTAAACTAGGTAAATTAAGCAATGCGACTCTAATACCTGTACTTTATAATTTCGCATCATTCTGTCAGACCATGTGTTGAGTTCAAAGAACCTTAGCTGACACATATAGACAGATATGTTGACCTATTACACAGGGTTGTCGAATTATCAAAAGAGATGAATTATGAATAGCGCTCGTTGTGACCACTCCTCAAAAGATGCCCTTAAAAATTTAGACGACGCACTTGCCGAACTACTGGCGACGGCATCAAACACGACTAACAAATCTAATTCAATCACATTACGTACGGAAAAAATTCCGCTATCACAAGCATTCGAACGCATTTTGGCAGAGGACATTTACTCTCAATTGAATGTTCCACCCGCTGATAATAGTGCCGTTGATGGCTATGCCCTCCACCTCGATACTTACACCTCTGGCACACAAATTCCAATTTCACAAAGAATACCGGCAGGCAACGCCCCCCTTACCTTAGAAAAGAACACCGTGGCCAGAATATTTACCGGTGCAAATATTCCCGAAGGTGCAAATTGCGTTGTTATGCAAGAAAATGTACTTCTTAATGAGGAAGGTACACATATCAGCATTTCGGAAGAGTTAAAGCCCGACCAAAATATTCGCCCAAAAGGACAAGACATTGCATCAGGCGATCAAATACTAAAAAAAGGCACTGCTTTAAGCCCTCAAAATCTTGGTTTAATTGCCTCCATCGGCGTTTCTGACGTTTTAGTGTACAAGCCTTTGACAGTAGCTATTTTCTCAACAGGAGATGAATTAGTGGAACCCGGACTAAGCCTGAAAGAAGGTCAAATTTATAATTCAAACCGATACCTATTGAGAGGATTTCTTCAAAGTTTGAAGTTTGAAATTTTAGATTTAGGCTTAGTTCCCGACACGTTTGATAGCACACTCGCAGCACTTGAAGAAGCAGCGGCAAATGCTGATGTGGTCATTACCACGGGCGGCGCATCAGTCGGTGAAGAAGACTATATACAAAGCGCCATTCAAAAATTAGGCAAGGTAGACTTTTGGAAAGTCGCGATCAAACCAGGAAAGCCGGTAATGTTAGGCGATATTAATAACACACCTGTCTTAGGCCTTCCGGGAAATCCTGGCGCGGTATTCGTGACCTTTATGATACTAGCAAGACCTTTCTTATTGCATAAACAAGGCTTGAACAATATACATATTAAGCCCTATTTCTTGCCGATCGACTTCACCATTAAGAAAGCAGGCATTCGCCGTGAATTTTTGCGGGTTACTCGAAACCAAGACAATAGACTAGCACTTCACCCTAATCAAAGCTCTGGTATGTTAAGTTCAGCAAGCTGGGCAGATGGCTTAGGCGTTATTATGGAAAACACCACACCTAAACAGGGTGATTTAGTTAGTTTTATACCCTTTGATAGCTTACTGAATTTCAACAACTAAGACGACCAACACACTCATTTAATTAAGATCTGTATGATGAATATATTATTTTTTGCCAGTCTTCGAGAACGACTGAACACCGACCAAGAATGCTGGACGGACCTGAAAGGAATTAGCACACCTAAGGCACTCTTGGAGAATCTCCAAGCCAGAGGCGAACCCTGGAAAAGCGCTTTAAGCAACCCTCAACTTATTATTTCGGTGAACCAGGAAATAGCGGATTCAAACACAAAAATAAAGCTGGGTGATGAAGTCGCATTCTTCCCACCGGTAACAGGAGGCTAAGTAAATTGAACACGTTAACATCTGGCGTTGTTATCCAAGAGAGGGATTTTTCTGTCGCAGAAGAGTACCAACTTCTTCGTTCAATTAAACCAAGCCAAACTGGTGCCATTAGCACCTTTACTGGCTTAGTGCGTGAGTTTGGGGATCGACCCGACATACAAGCTATGCATTTGGAACATTATCCGGGCATGACCGAAAAAAGCCTATTAAAGCTAATTGAACGCGCGAAAGATAAATGGAATATTCATTATGCGAAAGTCATTCACAGAATTGGCACTTTAGCGTTATCAGACCAGATTGTATTTGTTGGGGTCAGCTCAGCGCATAGAGCAGATGCATTTGCCGCCTGTGAATATATAATGGATTACTTAAAAACTGATGCGCCATTTTGGAAGAAAGAAATCACCAAAGATGGCAGTGTCTGGGTCGAAGCAAAAGCCAGCGACCAAGCCCGAAAGAATAAATGGTTAAGTGACAAATAACTAATGACTACTTTTGACAATTACCTCTTCGAAAAAGTACCTCCCAGCCACTTTCCCTTAGTCAAAAACTTCTATAAAGCAGCTAACTATTTCAACCAAGTAGGTAGAAAAGATGAAGTTTTTATTCTTAGGGAAATACCTCAACAGAATAGAATTGTTGCCGCTGTTCGACTTGTCAAAACGGCAGATTATTTAATTCTACGTAGCATGGTTGTATTACCCGAATTACAGGGCAATGGGCTTGGGAAGCATTTTCTTGAACAACTAAAACCTTTTTTAACAAACCGCTCATGCTGGTGTTTCCCTTTTGAGTGGTTAGAGGGCTTTTATGGCGGAGCCGGCTTCGAGCTATTCTCCCCTGAAAATGCGCCGACCTTAATTAGAAATAAATACCATCAGTACACTGAGCAAGGTAGAAAGATTTTGATCATGGGCTACCCTTAAAGAAACCAAGCAATATCAAAAATAAAAATGCGAGAAAAAACTTTTCTTTTCACACTATTGTTTTTTAATTCCAAAGGCTAGGCAGAGCTAAAAGTTCATGCCATGATTTGTAAGACATTCACAAGGAGTCCACACCGTGCTTTCAGTAAAAATCGAAGACTACATGAGCAATAAAGTTACCACTTTTAAACCTGAAGACAGCATCATTTCTGCTTTACGTCATTTGGTAAAACAAGGTCATTCAGGCGGCCCCGTTGTCGATAATGAAGGCAAGCTTGTAGGCATAATTTCTGAAATAGACTGCTTAAAAGAAGCCCTAATGGATGGCTACTTTCAACAAGTGGGTGATCGTGTCGCTGACCACATGACAACAGAAGTAGATACTGTTAAACAAGATGATGACATTCTTAAGTGCGCAGACTATTTCTACAAAGGGCGTCGTAGGCTGCCAGTATTAGCCGATGGCAAACTGGTAGGGATTATTACCCGAAAAGACTTTGCAAGAGCACTTATCAATCGAATTGATAACCCACATCACGGCAATAACTAAATCTTTTCGAGCGGCTGTTTGGTTTCCTTTTCTGCACCTACAGGCTCTGCGGGTGCAGGCTGAATTAAGCTAATTATTTCCCAGCCTTCTTGCGGAAGAAGCTTATCAGCCTGTCCAAGAGGAATTAGTTCTTTATCTGGTTTGAGCGCAAATAATAAGGTTAAACGATTACCATGCTTTTTCAGGTAGTCCTCGAAAGTAAATTCCTGAGAAAGCTGGGTTGTTTTAATACTTGCACCTTTACTCAATAAACTTGCCAACTTAGCAAACGTTGCTTTTTCATCGAATTGAGTGCGTGTCTCGACATATTTTTCAGACGACTGATGGCTCGCTCTCACATCTTGATCACCTTCAGGCAAACCAAAGACATTCCCACTACCAAAAAGATCAAGGTAATGATAAGTAGATAAGGTATTCAATTGTTTGTATGGCGAGATAGCCAACATCTGGCCGATGCCAGTTAAATCCAGGTTATTTTCCGCATGCTCTGATACTGGGTTTCCATAATACACAGGCAGATTCGCCATCCTTGCAGCCCGTATATTTTCCCAGCTAGTATCGGATAGGATTACTCGTATATTCTTAGCTACTAGTGCTTTCGCAAGGCTTCTAGCAACCGCATTAGCACCTATAAACAGAAAGCCATTATTATCTTCCTCTTTCACATCGAGAACTTTCGCTAGAGTCCTTGAAGTGATGCTTTGAACAATAACCGTTACCATGATGACTAGAAAAACCATCGACACTAAGGCATTAGCGTCCGTGTAACCGGCTTTCTCTAATTTAAATGCAAATAAAGCAGAAACCGCGGCGGCGACAATACCTCTTGGCGCAATCCAACCCAAGAAGGTTTTTTCCTGCCAGGTCAAATCCGTTTTAAAGGCGGCAATCCAGACAGCTAAAGGACGCGCGACAAACATTAATATCAAAATAACCCACAGCGGCCCCCACCCCAGCATCGTTAACATGGATAGCTCCATTCTGGCCGCTAACAAAATAAACAAGGCGGAAATTAATAAAACACTGAGAGACTCTTTGAATTCAAGAATTTCTTCAACCGGAACCCCCTTCATGTTTGCTAACCAAATTCCCATAATGGTGACCGTTAACAATCCAGACTCATGCACCAAGAAGTTAGAAAATGCGAAAACCCCCAACATAAAGGTTAAGGTGCCTGCATTCTGTAAAAAATGAGGCAGCCAGCGGTTCCTCAAAGTCAAGCCAAGATAATAACCAGAACAGCACCCCAACACCGTACCCAACACTAATGTTGAACCAAAGGTGATTAATATGTGTTCTGCCGCCTCACCACCACCGAGCTTAGTTGATAGAGCAAATTCAAAAACCAGTACCGCAAGTAGGGCGCCTATGGGATCAATTACAATACCTTCCCATTTCAGAATATTCCTGATTCGACCATTGGGCTTAACCGCACGCAATAAAGGCATAATTACAGTAGGCCCACTCACCACCACGATGGCACCAAACAAGGTCGCAACAGACCAGGAAATATCAACAAATAATCGACTCGCAAGGGTACCGATTATCCAGGTCACAATGGTCCCGGAAATCAGCAGATTACGAACCATTTTTCCATGTTCTTTAAGCTCAGAAAATTTTAGTGTCAGGCTTCCTTCAAAAAGAATTACCGCAACGGCTAGTGAAACAATTGGAAAGAGCATGTCACCAAAAAGCGCATCAGGTGATAGTAAGCCCAACCAAGGCCCAACGATAACGCCAGCCAATAATAAAAAGAGTATCGCGGGCAGCCTTAATTGCCACGCCACCCATTGACACACAAGAGAAATCACACCAATGCTGGCTAGAGAAATAAGCTGTAATTCAACCATAAAAATTCGGTTTTCCAGATAGTTGGTTCAGGTAAATGGTGCGCACCTGATAGAAAGGGTTTTCAAATAGTCTTACAAGTAAAGTTCATTCTGCTGATAATGCGAGCTTCTTGAGAATTTGTGATACCGCTATAAAAGCAAATGTAGCCGTCAAATGAGTAATAGAACCAAACCCTGATGCACAATCCAGCTTCACTGGACCTGCATCATTCGGCCTTTGTTGGCATACAGAACCATCAGCTTGCTGATAACGTAGCTGCTCAGTTGAAAAAACACAATCGATTCGGTACTTGCGTTTTGGGTTTCTCGAAAACCCATGTAAACGCCTAAGATTATTTCTCACTTTGGCAAGCAAAGGATCTTGAATTGTTTTGTTCAAGTCAGCAACCTGAATGAGTGTTGGGTCCACTTGACCGCCAGCACTACCCGAACAGATCAATTTAATTTTATTACGAGAGCAATAAGCAATTAATGCCGTTTTTGTAGGCACACTGTCGGTGGCATCAAAAACATAATCGAACGCCGTATTAATATAATTTTCTAGGTTTTTAGTTGTGATAAATGCATGGACGGCGTTCACCGTCAACTCTGGATTAATATCTTTGAGCCTTTGCGCCATGGCCTCTATTTTCATTTTACCAATAGTAGAATCCAAAGCATGAATTTGACGATTTACGTTGGACACACAAATATCATCCAAGTCAAATAAGGTAATAGTGCCTATACCAGAACGTGCCAAGGCTTCAGCAGCCCACGAGCCTACGCCCCCTATGCCTATCACCGCAATATGGCTCTGTTTAAAAAACTTTAAGGCTGGCAAGCCATATAGACGCGAAATACCGCCAAAGCGATACATATAATCGTCGCTAAGGGGAATATCTCTATCTTTAAGGGATACATCATTGCCTAGAAGCTCAGAAGATTCTTGATTCATTCTGCTTCCGCATAGAAATCAGGAAAGTATTCACGCCCCATACGTAATTGGTAGGCAACGAGGTTAGGATATTGCTCTGCAACAGCCTGCAAAGGCGTGGACAAAGTAGAGTGCAACAATTCACACAAAATAGCGTACAAAGTCGCATCAATAGAGCTAATTTTTGATCCCATCAAGTAGAGGTTATCACCTAATAAAGTAGCTAATGATTCTAAGTCCTGAGCGGCAAACTTATTCATTTGTTCTATAGAATGGCGACCTATACCTTGGCCATGTAAGTCTCGCTTTAATTGCTTTTGAACCATCAGCGGAACAATCTGGCGCACAACAGGCGGTAAGGAAGAAAAAACGCTCGCTTTCAGCTCACCCCAGCCTTCACCTAACCAGCGATGATACACCAGAACCCAATATAGCCGTTCTTCAATCATTACTTGACAAGAATGGGCAATCGCTCGTTGTTCAGGGCTCAAATGTGCATCAAGATCAACTTGGTATTGCTTCGTAAGATAATCAATAATGCAACTTGAGTCTGCCAAGTTAAGGTCACCATTCTTGATATAAGGCAACTTTCCGAGGGGCGCAGCACGAGGGTCATCAAGGGGTTTGACCACATAGTCAAGCGATGACATTTTTAACCAGGTTTCTAGCTTTAAGCAAAAAGGACTTAAATTCGGCACACCAAATTTTGGCCGGAACTGATAAAGCTCAATCATAGTGCACCTTATTTTTATCGCTAAAAAAGAAATCTAAACTTAACGTGCTATCGTTACGCTGCGCCGTGGTGTTTCAATATTTCTGCATAGTCTGCAGAACTAGCGTGTGAAGACACTCGAGATAACATAGTTTCACCTTCAGGTGAGGTCGCATTAATATCGTGCCCCGCTTGAACAAACATGACAATAAATCGGGCAAAGAAATCTGCTGTCATATGCTGATATGCCTGCAGTAAAATATGATAATCAGGATTTATATCACCTTGAGGCTTCAACGTCAGAAAACCTTTGATGCGTTCATCACTCCACTGTTCGTCTTCTACTTTTGGCTGGCTTGGTCCACTCACGATAATTCACCTTATTAAAAAAAAGGCCATTATATAGATCAAAACTCTCTGACGAAAGATAGTTTAAAATGCCCAGTCAGTTTGTTGGCATTTAGGGTTATAAATATTAATTTCTACACGCCTATTTTTTGCTCGATTCTCGGCTGTATCATTCTTTGCCAAAGGGTTAGTTTCTGCCCTACCTGCTGCCATCACTCTATTCGGGTCGATTTTATTATTGAAAATGAGCTGATGCACCACACTCACTGCGCGCGCAGCAGAAAGATCCCAATTTGAACGAAATCGCCTTGAGTTTACGGGTAGATTATCGGTATAACCCGAAACGATGATGTCACCCTGGCATTCAGCCAAAACCGTTTCAATTTTTTCAACAATGGGAAACATATCATCTTTAAGCTCTTCACTGCCGGATGTAAAGGTAGACGCCTCTGAAAACCGAACCACGACTTTCTCAGCATCATAACTCACCGACAATGAATTGGATAAAATCTCCGACTCCAGAGCATCGACTAGGTTCTCAGTTAACCTATCAATATTCGGATCTATTTGTTGGACTTCTACCATGTCTTTAGCTTCTTCAAGCAATTCAATGTCAGATTCCTTAAAATCTTCAAACTCTATTTCTAAGTATGATTATTCTTCGTCAGGCGGCGGAACAACTGGCTGCTCAGCAAATATGATATTACCGCCCACTTTATTATCTCCTCTTAGCGCAGATACGCCGAAAGAGGTGGTCATAGCGACAGCCATCGCTTGATACTTTTCCAAATCCATATTGGAAAAGCTCAATAGCAAAATGAAGAAGGTTAAAAGCAAAGACATCAAGTCAGCAAAGGTAACGATCCATCCGCTTCCTTTACTTTCTTTTGGTCTTGGCTTTGGAATGGCTCTCATTTAACTACTCTTCAGCTTTCACTATCGCTCTTTGAGCAGGGGGTAAATAGGTAGACAACACTTCTGTGATGACACGTGGATTCTGCCCTTTTAATATATTTTGGACACTGGTGATCACTAAAGACATATTCCGATGCTCATCCATTGCTTTTAAGCTCAACTTATCTGCTAACGGTATGGCGATCATTTGCGCTATAAAGGCACCATAAAAGGTCGTTAACAAGGCCACCGCCATAGCAGGGCCGACAGAGTTTGGATCATCCATATTGTTGAGCATTTGCACCAGACCCACTAATGTACCCAGCATCCCTAAGCCTGGCGCAGTTTCAGCCACCCCTCTAAAAACTTTCTCAGCAACAGCATATCGTTCTATTGATTGCTCGAGCTCTTGAATCAATAATTCTTCGATAAATTCTGTTGGGTGGCCATCGATACTCAAGGCAATACCTTTAGCTAAAAAAGGATCTTCAATTTCGACACTTTCCAAACCAAGAATACCCTCCTTTCGAACGATCACCGATAGCTCCCGAACCTTTTGAATGAGCATGATCGGATTTTCTGTGCGCTCTAGAAATACGGTTGAAAATGCTAATTTGAAAGACCCGACGACCGAACTGAGCCGATACTTTATGAGCGTTACCGCAAAGGTTCCAATAAGTACAATGGCCAAACCCGGTAAATTGACAAAATCCAAAATACTGGAATCAATTAATATCGCGCCAACGACAATCAAGATACCAAGCAAAAGACCAATAAGGGTCGCTAAATCCATAATCTACAAACCTTGATAATCTAATTCGACATCACAAATTAGAATAAGTTAAAGAGTTTAAAATGTTCTGATTTATGCTTCCCGCAATAATTGAATCACTTCGTCGGTTTTTGGACGAACACCACGCCAAATGTAAAAGGCTTCTGCCGCCTGCTCAACCAACATCCCCAATCCATCAATGACAGTATCTACGCCTTGCTGCTTAGCCCAAGCGTTAAATACTGTGAGTTCTTTTGCATACATCATGTCATAAACGACAGTAGATGAAGCAAAAATTGCTTTTGAAATAGCTGGGAGTTCCCCGCCCAGACTGGCGGATGTTCCATTTATCACGATATCAAATGACTCTTTTAGCTCAGCAAAGCCCGCGCTACTGATAGCACCCAAGCCTGAAAAAATAGCCACCAAAGAGTCTGCTTTTGATAAAGTTCTGTTTGTCAGCACTAGCTTTTGAGGACTTTCGTTAAGTATAGGCTGTAAAACACCTCTTACCGCTCCACCTGCCCCAATTATGAGTATTTTTTTTCCTTCAAAAACAACGCCGTTTCTTTTCAAGTCTTTTACGAGACCAATGCCATCTGTGTTTTCGCCGCATATTTGCTTATGCTCATTTAAATAGAGCGTATTCACGGCACCGGCTAGTTTAGCGCCCTCACTTAAATGCTCGCACAAAGCCCACGCCTGCTCTTTAAACGGAACCGTGACATTTAAGCCTTTACCTGCCCCCTGATGACTTTCTTTGCAAGAATCATCACTAAAGAAACCTTTCACAAACTCTGGAAAACCATCCAGAGGTGCCTCCAAAGCAGAATACGCTAAATTCTGATTACATTGTTTTGCAAAGCGAGCATGTATAAGCGGTGACTTAGAATGAGAAATCGGATTCCCCACTACTGCATATTGATCCATAAACGACTTCTCTTTTTATAGCCTTAGCCAGTCTTGATGCGGCAAGTAAACATCTATTAATTCAGCTTCTGGACTACCAGGCTCGGCTTGATAATCGTATTCCCAGCGAACAAGTGGCGGTAGTGACATTAAAATTGATTCGGTTCTACCGCCTGACTGCAGCCCGAATAAGGTACCTCTATCAAACACCAAGTTAAACTCCACATAGCGACCTCTGCGATACAATTGAAACTGACGCTCTCTTTCTCCATACGCAAGGTTTTTCCGACTCTCGACAATCGGCAAGTATGCCGGTAAATAACTATTACCAACGGCTTGCATAAATGCAAAAGACTTCTCAAAGCCCCACTTATTTAAATCATCGAAAAATAGCCCACCCACACCACGGGCTTCATTTCGATGTTTTAAAAAGAAATAGTCATCACACCATTTTTTATATTCGCTATAGACGTTATCGCCAAAAGGCGCGCAAGCTTGAGCGGCAATTTGATGCCAATGACGACAATCTTCTTTAAAACCATAATAAGGTGTTAAATCGTAACCGCCACCAAACCACCAAATAGGCTCTTCACCCTCTTTTTCTGCGATGAAGAAACGGACATTCGCATGCGACGTAGGCACATACGGGTTTTCTGGATGCATCACCAAAGAAACACCCATCGCTTGAAAGTTTCTCCCTGCAAGTTCCGGGCGAGCATGAGTTGCTGAAGCAGGAAGTTGATCACCATAGACATGAGAAAAATTCACACCGCCTTTTTCAAATACACTGCCATTGATCAAAACTCGTGTACGGCCACCGCCACCCTGCGGACGTGTCCATGCGTCTTCAACAAATTTGGATTTACCATCTACTTGTTCAAGATTTTTACAAATATCATCCTGTAGAGCCAACAGATGCGCTTTGACTTGCTCTAACATTCTTTACTCCAAATTTATTTAACGGCAGAACTATCAACTATGGCCATAGATCACTCTCGTAAAATCCGACCACTTTCCAAGTCTATTATTTGAGAAGGCCGAAGTGCACCGCCCAAGGAGCCATCAACAATATAATCCAATTGCGCTCTGAAATAATGGCGAATTTCTCTCACAGTCATCGCAGGAGCTTTCCCCGCAGGATTTGCTGACGTAGTAATAATGGCTCCCCCAAAGCGTTCGCATAGCGCCTTGATGACAGGATGATCACTCACCCTCACGGCGACCCCAGAGTGCATGCCTTTTACCCACTCAGGCACCTGATCATTTACGTCAGGCACAATCCAAGTCGTAGGCCGTGGCTGTTTTTCTAAAAATCGCGCCTGAAACGCCAAATCTAATGGCGAGAGTAATTCCGCAAAATGGGTTGCGTCTGAACTCACTAAAATCAAGCCTTTCTCAATCGGCCGCCCCTTAAGAGACACTAAATAATCAACAGCCGCTTCTGAAAAAGGATCACAAGCCAAGCCCCAAATAGCCTCTGTAGGGTGTGCGACGACCCCACCTTGCCGCATCACCTGTGCTGCATAACTAGCTTGCCATTTCAGTTTAGAATACATCGGTGCACACCTATCAAATCCAAAGATAATAATATTTTGCAAAGCAGGAGATTTTACTGACTATACTCGCTGATAGCCACCCGCCACGACAGAAAGCTCTCCTTTAAGTTCCAACATGACTAACAAGGTATTTAATTGCCCGACATCCATGCCCAAACAATGCAGTAAATCATCAAATGAGGTGCTCTGATTTCCCAATACCGAAATCACTTTTTGCTCATCCAAACTCAAGTGCGAAAAGTCTTTCACAGGTTTGGCAGCTACACCTTGAATGGATTTAAATTCGCCATGATCAGAGCCCAAGACATTCAGAATATCATCAACATCTTCTGCTAAAAATGCACCTTGCTTGATGAGCGCATGGCAACCTTTAGCCAAAGGGTTTTCAATGGAACCTGGCACGGCAAATACCTCTCTATTTTGTTCAATAGCAAAGTCTGCGGTGATCAATGAGCCACTTTTTAAACCCGCCTCCACAACAAGAATCCCTTTTGACAGACCTGAAATAATTCTATTTCTTCTTGGGAAATTAGAGGGTATTGCGGCAACATTTAAGCCCAATTCACTAACCAAAACACCTTGCTCCTGCATCGCCATTGCAAGCTTCCTGTTCTGTCTGGGGTACACACTTTGTAAACCAGAACCTAAAACTCCACAACTCACACCATCTACCTCAAGCGCACCTTGATGCGCAAAGGTATCTACACCTATGGCCAGACCACTCGTCACACAAATATTTGCCTGTGCCAGCTGCCGCGAAAACTCTTTAGCTTGCAATTGCCCTGATAATGTCGGCCTCCGACTCCCCACCACGCCAACTGACATCAATGAAAATGCGCTTAACTGACCTTGAACATATATCAAAGGCGGGGGACAAAAAATTTCCTTTAAGCTTTTGGGATAACACGCATCGTCCAAACAAACGACATAGTTCTGCTTGGCCGAGGCCCACTCTAAAACCTGCTCAAGGTAAGCTTCACCCTTGTCTAAAGAAAACTGTTCATATTCAATAATTTGCCTCGCCATTTTAGGCTTCAAACCCGACTCAAGTAGTTCATCATAAGATGCTTGAAGAATTTTCTCAGCACTAGAAAAGCAATCGTATAAGAGATGAAAAGATTTAAGACCTAAACCTTTTATATGCGACAGTTTAAGAACCGCCATACACGAAGAAGATACAGGATAAGTTCCTGTCAAAGCATTTGTAGACATTTCGATCTTCCTTGATCAAAAAAAGGCGCATTCTCATAGAAGAAGGCGCCTTCGAATTATAGTAAAATACTCAATAAATTATGGTGTCCTAACCTCATCCATTACTGCAAGAGGTCTGGTTGCTTTAAGAATGAGACCATAACTCAACTTATCGAAAACTCTAAAGATC
>JBFJZQ010000048.1:0-14079 GCA_041622015.1 Oleiphilaceae bacterium | reverse complement strand
TTCACTCAGTGTTTTAATTTTTTCAGCTTCATCTTTTACTTGATAGCGGATTAGCTCTGAAGATTCATCGACGCCTATCACCACAAACTTCTGTTCTTCATGATTGGATATCGTGTCACCTTCTTTATAAGTTACCCGGCTAATGGGTGCTTGTTCTATTGCATAGGTGCGTGTTTCACCTGCCGCTGGGAAGGATATGGTAACGCGTCGGTTGGCAAATTCTGTGATGATTCCAAGTCCTAGTTTGGGTTCAGTTTGGCTGACCCAACGCTGGCCTAAAGCATATGTCATTAATTTAGTTCTCTACAAATAAAAGGGCTATAAGTTGAATGGTACTTATCATGAGCCAAATACTCATTAATATGACGCTCGTCGAGCTTGTCGAAACGTCTCTGATGAAACTCAGAGTTTAATTTGGTAGACCCTTCAACAAGCTCAGGGACCGCCTTCGACAGGGCTCAGGGAGCGGTAATTTCTACTTAAATAAGTAACATTCGGGTATAAGTTGAAGCTGTTTGGCTGTTATTTCGGGCCGTAATCGTAATCACCACCTTTCTCAAGTGCTTTCAAGTAAGCACGGCGCTCTTGGAAGCGTTTCACATAAGCGTGAATATTCGGGTATTTATTTCTAATAGCGCCAGCGGCCACACTAGCTTCAAGTGGGAAACTCATCTGGAAGTCGGCACCTGTTAATTTGTCGCCAGTAAACCAAGTATGACTACCAAGATGCTTATCAACAAAACCCATATTTAAGGTAATTTCAGGATTTACGAAGGTGGTTAGCACTTTGTCCGCTATCATTTTTGCAACGGGTTTAATGAAAAAAGGCATAGGGCTGGTTTTAACTTTTTCAAAAAGCATGCGCATGAGCAAAGGCGGCATCAATGAACCTTCAGAAAAGTGCATCCAATATTGGTAATCACGAAACTCTGCAGACTTTTCGTCGGGACAAAAAGTTTCTTTTGCATACGTGCGGATTAAATAGTCAATAATGGCGCCAGATTCAGCAACGGTAATATCGCCATCACTTATCACGGGTGACTTTCCAAGAGGGTGAACATCTCTCAGGCTTTTTGGGGCGCGGATGGTTTTAGGGTCGCGTTCATAACGTTTGATTTCATAGGGTAAATTGAGCTCTTCAAGTAACCATAAAACACGTTGAGATCTTGAGTTATTTAAGTGATGAACGATGATCATAAAACTGCCTTTTTGAACTGAAAAATCGAGTAAAGATGGACAAATATCTTGTACTTAAAGTGTGCAATAGTGCGTTAATATTTAAAAAGTACTCTAAAACAATGAAAGTACTTTAAATATAAATAGAACTTTAGGGTATTTGAATTTGGCTGCCGCCGCCCTGACCAGGTACCACAATTTGAGATGCCTGTTGTCGGCGTAATTCCTGTAGTTCTTTCATGGTGTCTTCAACGGCTTGATTTGCGGCATCGCCAAAATTTTCAGCCGCTTCACCCAAGGTTTTTCCGGCAAGTTCAAAATTAAGTGGCATAGGGCCTGCTTGAGTCATCATTTGTGTGCTGCCGATGTAGACAATTTCGCGAGAATCATCTTTTACACCCGCTGAAGTGACAGGCGTCATGCGGCGAATCGTGCCAACCTTGTTATCTGTGAAAACTTCTTCTAAATAAAGTTCATTTGGGTTCATAGATATGTCAGATTGATTGTTGCTCATTATTTAATCCTTAGAAAAAACGTCTATATTCATTTGCTCGTAATTGGTCGTGAGATTGTATGGCCTCTTCATATAAATAGCGAGCCAGTTTCTCTTTTTGCCAGTCGTTCAGTTTGCTTTGACTCTCTGATTTGGAGGTTTTAGAGGATGGCTTGAGGGTGAAATTTTCCAAGGCTAGCTGTTTGAATTTTTGTTCAGCCGCGTTATTTAATTGTTTAGCTGCTTGAGAGCCTAGCAAGTCGAAGCGGTCTGAGAGCCAAAAATTAAAAAAGTGCTTGGCTAGGGTCTCGTCACGACAGATTTTTTTAGTTAATAAGTTGAAATACAGTCTTCGAAGATGCATTAAGCAGTCAGCGCGTTGATCTGTACTGTCATCAATTTGTTCAAGTAAAATATTGATGCGTTGAAACGTGTATTCAATGACTCTTTGCATTTTATCGACGTCAAATTCCGGGGCATCTTCAGCACTTAATTCCGCTAAAAAGCGTTCTAACTTATTAAAGAAAATTTTAACTTGTCGCTGGCTGAAGAGTTTGTCGGGTTTTTTTGTCAGGCTGGTGACTTGGGCCTTTAGCTGGCTGTAATCTATTTCATCTTGATGAAGGAAGGCTTTTAAGAGGTAGCGCTCAAATTCATTGCCGTGCTCTGTGATTAGGTTTAAACAGTGCTTTGCAAGACTTTGCTTATCAAGACTGAGTAGAAAGGCGAGTATTTTGCTCTTATCCGGGCCTTTCGCCAGAGAGCGGATTTGTTGATTTTGTTTATTGATATACAAGCTCAGACAGACACAATGCTCACAAAAATCAAAACCCTCCGAGCTTGAGCAAGTGCAGGCACCCTGTATGTGTTTGTCATGGTAATTTAAGATAATCTGATGATTGCCAAGATTTGCAGAGACTTTGTTTTCAGAAACGTCCAACTTAGAAACTGTGCACGTTTGGAATAAAGATAAGCCTAGATTAAAGCCATCCTGACCGGCCATTTTAATCAGTTGTTCTTGAGAAATGAGCGGGGGAAGCTTGTTGGCTTGGGTCATTAGTTTTTAAGGTTCCATATTCAAGTCTGCTGCAGCTTTGATAAAAGCGCTTTCTTCATATTCGCTGTATACCACAACAAGTTGTTTGGTTTTAAGTGCCTGACGCACGGCGGCTTGCCTTTCACTTAAAGGGCTCGCTGTATCATTTAGCCCCCAGTCTCTAAGACAATATTCGCTGATCAAACTATCCAACGCTTCGTCGCTCAATGCATCGAAAGGAATAATCACAAGATGATAATCTGCATCAATAAGATCTTAAACAAGTTTAGAGCTCACTCTGATTCTTGGCTTTTGTTCTGCGCTTTTTACTTTTGTAACGGAGACAGGAATGCCGTTGAAAGCCGCTGTACCTGTTAAACTGTCAACAAAACTGTCATCACTTAAAGTATTCAGATTGACACCGGCGTGCATAGAGGCGACTTGTAATTGAGTGCCTGGCATGGAGTGTCCCCAGCCATGCGGGATGCTGATCACGCCTTGCATCATGTCTTGGGTGATTTGGGTTTCAATATGCACCATGCCTACACGACTTTTTACCAGGGCGGTATCGCCGTTAGCAAGTTTAGCGCGCTTGGCATCTTCCGGGTGAATCATCAAAGTACAGCGGTTTTTACCTTTGACTAATCTCTGGCTGTTATGTAACCAGGAGTTATTCGATCTGACATGACGTCTGCCAATAAGTAACAGCTCTGATGTTGGTGGGCGATCTAGAGCATTTCTCAAACGTGCCATGTCCTTGAAATAACTAATGGGCGCAAGTCGAATGCGTTTCTTGGGTGTATATAATCTTTCTGGCAGTCTGGATTGAAGTGGGCCTAGATCGACGCCATGTGGATAGTTCAGTAAGGAACTCAAACATAAACCTTTACTCAGGCTGCGGTTAGGCGTGCCATAAGGGCTGAGATCCAAGACTTTCCGAAGTGGATGTTTCGATGGAATGAACCCTTGAATGGCATCGACTAAAAGTCGCCCTGATTGGCTAGTGCCCGGGAGTTGAGTGCCATATGGCCCTGTTCTTAAGATGATGTCTAATAAACCATCAGGGCCGATTCGTTTTAAAACCTGGTAGGAAGCTATTTCTTTTGCGCGACTGAGTAGGTCATGGCTTTCTAAGCGTTTTTTCAGTTCTAATAATATTTGCCAGTCGTGGCGAGTATTTTTGTCATTTTCAAATAATGCAGGTGAATATTTTGCCACATTACGCACACTGAGCAGGTTAAAAACCAGATCAAAATGAGACTGTTCCAGCGGCGCTGTTGGCGGCAAAATTATATCGGCATGACGTGAGGTTTCATTTAAATAAAAATCTATCGAAACCATGAAATCTAAGGATTTGAAGGCTTCATCTAAGCGCTGGCTATTGGAACTGCTTAGAATAGGGTTGCCGGCCACCACAAACATCATTTTAATCTGTTCATCGCTGTCTAAAAGTATTTGGTCAGCCATGGTACTGGCAGGTAGTTCTCCGCCAAACTCAGGTAAGCCAGATAGGCTTTTGTAGCGATTAAGATGGCCTTTTTGTCCTAGCCAGTCCGTGATTTCGATCATATCGGCGGCAGGTTTGGTGAACATCAAACCACCTCGTTCATCAAGATGGTTGGTTAGCGCATTAATGACATAAATCAGCCAAGTCGCAATGCCGCCAAACTCTTGGGTGGATGTGCCCATTCGACCAAACAAACAAGCGCGAGGCGTGCTGGCTAATTTTCGCGCTAACTTGGTAATATTCTCGCAAGAAACACCTGTTATGGCGCTAACATTCTCGGGTGGAAACTCTGCACAGAGCAGCTGTATTTCAGCAATACCCTCCATATGAGGGTGTAGGCGGCCTGTTTCAATTAAACCTTCTGCAAATAAGGTGTTTAATATGCCCAAGAGTAAAAATGCATCGGTTCCGGGTTTAATAAATAAATGTTCGGAACAGGTTTTCGCTGTTTCAGTTTTACGAGGGTCGATCAAAATCACTTCACCGCGTTGGCATATTTTCTTTAGCCTGGCGCTATAGTCCGGTGCTGACATTAAGCTCCCATTTGATGCCGCGGGATTACTCCCTAAGAGGATAAATAGATCCATATGGTCAATGTCAGGCACAGGAAATAAATATTGATTGCCAAAGAGTTCTAAGTTGGCTTGCATATGAGGAAGCTGGTCATTTGAGGTGGCAGAGAACCTGTTTTTGGTTTTTAGAGCTTGAATGAAGGGTAATAAAAATAAAGCATTGCCGTGATGGTGCGTGTTCGGATTACCAAAATAAGCGCCGAGGGCATTTTTACCAAATGTTTTTTGGATATCTTTTGCTTTGTTCGCCACTAGGTCAAATGCCCGATTCCAAGAGATTGCTTTCCAGCCATCTTTAGTTTTCATTAAAGGCTGTTTCAGTCTGTCTGAATCTTCTTGAATGTCTTTCAGGGCAAGTGCTTTAGGACATATATGGCCTTTGCTGAAGGGATCATCTGGATCGCCTTTAATTGAGGAGATTTTATTATCCTCAACTAGAATAGCAATGCCGCACATTGCCTCACAAAGATTACAAGTTCTAAAGTGAGTAAAAGATTGTGTAGTATCCATGATCTTGCCTCTGCTCCGGCATCTTTAATAATTGTTATAAACCAGGCGAGAAGTTATCACCTGTGAGCGTTAAGGGTTTGATTCGGGCTAGAATTTATCAGTCTATGGTGAATCAGTATTTACATTTTTTGATAAATCGATTTTGGTCAAGCAAGTTATGCTGATCATATTCTGCTTTCTGCAAAGAGTCGGAAAAATTTAAACGTGTCAGCAGATGCATCTTTAAAAAACATACCCAAGGTGAAGCCGGTTTTTGCGATGGAGGTATGTTTGACCTCTCCAAGTACTTTAAATTCTTTGGTTTTGCCTTTGTAGAACACACTAAAGCTTATAATAACCAAAGCTCCTCTGCGAAAATCTGCCGGGCTCTCAATGGATGCACCTTTCTCTGAAATATCAATCGTTCTAGCATGGACTTCATATTTATCGTGTGTGGTGATGAGTACATTCCACCGGGCTGGACGGCGGACATAACGACGGCGTTCAATGCCTTCATCACCGCTAGCTAGGCTATCTGCTGTGATTTCAGTTGTTTGTTTTAACTGACTGGCAACGCTTTCTTTATCCTGAGACATTCATAGCTTCCTAAAAAGGACATAACAAGCGCAAAGAGGCATGCATTTTTTTGTTTAAGGTAGTGTAAATTAATTTAGCCTGTCTGATTGATCAAGTAGATTTTGGTTAATAATAGTGAGAATTAATTTTTCTGGTTAGTTTGCCCTAAGGTTATCACAAAAAAAAACGCCCCCATGAAGGAGGCGTTTTAGCATTACTGATTTTACTTAGAGATTAGTCTCTAGTGAACTCTGGGTAAGCTTCCATTCCGCACTCAGAGATATCAACACCTTCGTACTCTTCTTCGTCAGTAACTCTGATGCCCATCACAGCTTTGATGATACCCCAAACAATTAAGCTTGTGACGAATACCCAAACAAAGATGGTTAACGCGCCGATTAACTGACCAGAGAACGTTGCATCTGCGTCTGAAAGAAGTACTGCGAAGATACCCCAAAGACCCACTACACCGTGTACTGAGATCGCGCCGACTGGATCGTCTAGCTTCAGCTTATCAAGTGTTACGATAGAGAATACAACGATGATACCACCGATCGCACCAATAATAGTTGCTAGTAATGGTGATGGGTCAGCAGGCTCTGCAGTGATCGCAACTAGACCAGCCAATGCGCCGTTTAATGCCATTGTTAAGTCAGCTTTGCCGAATAGGATTCGTGCAACGATTAGAGCAGCAATCAAACCACCAGAAGCCGCAGCATTGGTATTTAGGAATACAGAAGCAACTTCGTTAGCGACACCGATACCTGACAACTGAAGTGTAGAGCCACCGTTGAAGCCGAACCAGCCCATCCAAAGAATGAATGTACCTAAAGTCGCAAGTGGTAAGTTAGCACCAGGAATCGCGTTTACTTGACCATTCGGGCCATATTTACCTTTACGAGCACCTAGCAAGATAACACCTGCAAGTGCCGCCGCAGCACCCGCCATGTGAACGATACCAGAACCAGCGTAATCGCTATAGTTCAAAGAGAACATGCCGAATACTTCGCTTCCGCCCCAAGTCCAAGCACCTTCCATTGGATAGATGAAACCTGTCATCACAACAGCAAATGTTAGGAAAGCCCAAAGCTTCATACGCTCAGCAACCGCACCAGAAACAATAGACATTGCAGTTGCAACGAATACTACCTGGAAGAAGAAGTCTGAAGCACCTGAATACTGTAAGCCAGCATCTTCAGCGCCATCGTTAAATGCTTTGGCACCTGCTAGAACACCAGCAACAGCCTCATCGCCCATGCTAGCAACAGAATCTGTTCCTGAAAGGAACATGCCGCCACCGTACATGATGTCGTAACCACAGATTAAATACATGGTACAAGCAATCGCAAATAGTGCGACGTTTTTGGTCAAGATTTCAGTGGTGTTTTTAGCACGAACCAAGCCGGCTTCCAACATGGCAAAACCTGCTGCCATCCACATAACTAATGCACCGCACACCAAGAAATAAAAGGTGTCCATTGCATACTGAAGTTCATAAATACTGTTCATTGCGTTTTCCATCTTCGCCCTCCGAACTAGGCAATCTAGAAGAAATTAATTGAAAGGTTTAAACCGCGTCTGTACCCGTTTCACCGGTACGAATACGAATGACTTGCTCTAAAGCTGATATAAATATCTTGCCGTCACCGATTTTACCGGTATGCGCAGCTTTACTAATTGCATCAATCACTTGGTCTAATAAGTCAGTACCGATAGCGACTTCGACTTTTACTTTTGGTAAAAAATCAACGACGTATTCAGCGCCACGATAAAGCTCGGTATGGCCTTTTTGACGACCAAAACCTTTTACTTCCGTAACGGTAATGCCTTGAACTCCAATTTCAGACAATGCTTCACGCACGTCATCTAACTTGAAGGGTTTGATTATAGCTGTGACGAGTTTCATGGAATGCTCCTATGTGGTCTCAGATAATTTAAAGTTGGTTAGTAAAGGGTTTGCAACTTCAGAATTGTTTATGACTTGTGTAGAGACCACTAAAGTCGTGCACCATTCTGAAATAGCAAATCTGACTAAGTTAGAGCATGAGCTGTGCCATGATTAAAAACTTACTATAAAACAAGTAGATAGATATATTTATGTGAAAGCAGGATGAAACTTGTGGATTATTCTGGTGCGGACAAAAAATAGGTGCACCATAATGGTGCTAACTGCTTCGACCTTCTCAGCATACCCATGGGCAGGGTGGCGTGATAATATGCCTGTTGTTAAATTCTTATCAATGCAGCGCAGATATTTCGTGCGTGTGCTAATTTAAGCATAATCTAGTTGTCTAAGGAGTCTTTATGCTCAGCCCTCAAGAATTACTTAATACGATTCACCAACAAGTGACGCAATTACTTCCAGATGTGGGCAAGTCAGCTCAGGAAGATATTTCAGCACAACTTAAGATTATGGTTGGCGGTATTATTTCAAAGTTAGACTTGGTGAGTCGCGAAGAGTTTGATTCTCAACAAGCAGTACTTGCCCATACAAGAGAAAAATTAGAGTTACTCGAAAAACGTTTTTCAGAACTCGAAGATAAATTATCGAACTAAGATTATAGTAAGGAGTTTACTTGGCTGAAGCACATTAGCCTGTAAATTTCTCATGTAAAACAATGCCCTATGGATGGGGTGTTTAACTAATTCTTCTGCAAAGGAATGCTTATGTCGCTATCTATTGTTTATACTCGTGCACAATTAGGAGTCGATGCTCCCAGGGTCACGGTAGAAACGCATCTTTCAAATGGCTTACCATCACTGACTATCGTTGGCTTGCCTGAAATGGCTGTTCGAGAGAGTAAAGAGCGCGTACGAAGTGCGCTCATTAATTCAGGCTTTGAATTTCCGAATCGACGCGTCACGATCAATCTCGCGCCTGCAGATTTACCCAAGCAGGGTGGCCGTTACGATTTGGCGATCGCGATGGGGATTCTTTGTGCCACGGGTCAAATAGAAGTACTAAGCATTCATCAGTATGAATTTCTTGGAGAGTTAGCATTAACGGGTGAATTAAGGCCTGTTTCAGGTGTGCTGCCAACAGCCATTGCATGCATTAAGGAGGGCTTGCATCTATTTGTTCCTTATGAAAGTCGCTATGAAGCCAGTTTGGCAAGCGAAGGTGTCATTTTTGGTGCAAAGCATTTAAGTGAAATTTGTCAGCATCTAAAAGCAATTCAAAAACTTGATCCGATTGCATTTCAGACACCTGAGGTACATGCTCAAATATTACCCGATTTAAGTGAAGTGAAAGGGCAATATCAGGCGAGAAGAGCGCTCGAATTAGCTGCAGCAGGGCGGCATAACTTGCTTTTCTATGGGCCTCCAGGAACGGGTAAAAGTATGCTTGCCGCTCGGCTGCCAAGTATTCTGCCTCCTTTAACACAGAATGAAACAGTTGAGGTGGCGTCAATCTATTCTTTGGCGGGGTTTAGCCGCGAAATGAATTTACTGTTTTCTGCACCATTCAGAGCCCCGCATCATACGGCATCTGCTGTGTCCCTGGTTGGAGGAGGAACGCACCCTAAGCCAGGCGAGATTTCCTTGGCGCATAGAGGTGTGCTTTTTCTGGATGAATTGCCAGAGTATGCGCGATCTGTATTAGAAGTCTTGAGAGAGCCGATCGAAAGTGGTGAGATCAGGATATCCAGAGCTAATGGCACCTTGACTTTCCCCTCTCAGTTTCAACTTCTAGCTGCCATGAACCCTTGTCCTTGTGGGTATTCTGGTCACCCAACGGTTGCCTGTTCCGATACGCCGCAACAGATTGCACAATATCGGCGAAAGTTATCAGGGCCCTTGTTGGATCGATTTGATCTACATGTCGAAGTGTCTAGTCAGCCGGGCGCGGTATTGCTTGCAAATACAGAGCCGGCTGAAACATCCTTGTCAGTGTATGAAAGAGTGTCCTCTGCACGGGAGAGGCAGTATCAGCGTCAAGGAAAGTTGAATAGTGAATTAAAGCCCAATGAGTTGGCCAAGTTTTGCCCTTTGAATGCGGATATTCAAAAGATTCTTGAATCAGCAATGGATCGCCTAGCGCTGTCGGCACGGGCAGCACATCGCGTTGTTAAGGTGGCCAGAACGTTGGCAGATCTTGAGAATTTAGATGACTTAGAGTTAAAGCATATTACTGAAGCCTTGGCTTATCGAGGCATGGATAGGCGCTCTGCATAGAGGCCTTGCTTAGTTCTGTGCTGGAGGATTTTGTACTGGCGGGTTTTGTATTGGCGTGGCTTTGTATTGGGGTAGTGCAGGGCTTTTATCTTTCTCTTGAAATAGTTTATGATGTCGGCCTAATTATCCATATAGATACAAAAAAGCCAATTGTATGTGAGGGTTTTATGATTAATGCCGCGTTTCTTGTTTATGATCGTACCTTGTTTTCAGGTGTTACTAGGCCTTATGAAATTCTGAAGTCGGTAAACGCGATGTCGAAGTTAGGGGGTGATGGTCGGCAGCTAAACTTGAGCATGGTTAAATTAGCCCCAGAACAGCCTAAAGTGGCGGGTGATATTCCGCTCAATATTCAAGATAATTTCGAAGACCTTGGCCAATTGGACTGGCTGTTTATTCCGCCTAGTTGGCGAAATCCTGCCTATATTTTAAAAAAATACCCTGATTTACCTAAAATGCTCAAAGAGCGTTATGAATCGGGTACTAAATTTATAGCGACAGGTGCGGGTGTTTACTTTTTGGCAGAAGCCGGTTTGCTGGATGCCACGCCAGCGACTACGCATTGGTATTTCTTTGATGATTTTGAGAGGAAATATCCACATGTCGATCTAAAAAAACAACATTTTATTACCTATGGCAACGGCATTTATTGTGCTGGCAGCATCAATGCTTTATCTGATCTGGTGTTTCATTTAATTGGGCAGGCATTTGGTTTGGCGCGTCGACAACTGGCTGAGCGACATTTTGCTCACGAAGTCGGAAGTAGTTACGATCTGCCGATGTTTTCCGTAGGGCGAGCAGCTCATGCTGATGAAGAAATTATTGAGGTTCAGGCCTGGCTCAAAAAAGCCTGTCATGAAGAGATTGATATTCCGCAAATGGCTGCTCAAGCGGAAATGCCGGTCAGAACCTTCACTAGGCGATTTCGGCGCGCATTAGGTATGACGCCCAATCAATATTTGCAAGATATACGTATTGAAAATGGTCGTGAACTTTTAAAGTCAACCGATCTGAGTATCCAGGATGTGGCCGAAAATGTGGGTTATCGAGATACTGCTTACTTTTCGAGAGTTTTTAAGGCCCGCGTCGGCTTAACGCCAAGCGAATATAAAAAAATGGTACGACCAAAGTTGTTTCATTTGGATTGAGACCAATAAGCTCGTTGAGTTTGTCGAAACGTTTAAGAATTGTGAATTAGAGGGATTGCCTCCCTTCGACACTTCGATAAACTCAGTGCAGGCATGCTCAGGGGCCGGAAATCAGGTATAAAAAAACAGGAGTCAATAGACTCCTGTAAAGGGGGTTCTTCAAGGAAGACAGAATCACATCCGTGAACTGTATTGCTAGTATATGTTTATACAGCATGGTTTACCGTTGAGAAGTGGTTAAATAATGAGCGCTTATTGTAAGGCTTCGTGAGTTTTTGAAGTAATATTACCTAATGTAGGCTTACAACTTAGCCTGAATTGGGATGTTTTGAGCGCTTAAGCTTGATATTTCGACTTTGCACTTCTATGATGCGCCGATTTGAAAATTGATCAAAATTTAAGCCCTGACACTTGCTAGGGTAGAAGACTGAGAGAGAAGTAATGAGCGAAGTAAATAAGCCTTCTGATTCTGAAACAAGCCAACAAGAATTAAAGCGTAGGCCGATAAAAAGTTTTGTCATACGCAGTGGAAGAATGACGCTTGGACAGCAAAAGGGCTGGGATGAGTGTTGGCCTAAAATGGGTCTAGAGTTAGGTCAGGCAGGCTCGGATATTAGAAATTCCTTTCCAAAGCAGCAAGCTTTAGTGGTAGAAATTGGCTTTGGTATGGGAGGCTCATTGGCTGAAATGGCTTCGGCTGCAAGCGATCTTAATTTTTTGGGCATCGAAGTTCATCGCCCAGGCGTCGGAGCCTTAATGGCCTTAGCCAAAGAGCAGGCGCTGGATAATTTAAAAGTATTTTGTGCTGATGCCAACGAAGTACTCAAAGAGCATGTTGCAGACAACTCAATACATCGATTGCAACTATATTTTCCTGATCCCTGGCACAAAGTACGTCATAACAAGCGTCGTTTAGTTCAGCCTGCTTTTGTTCAATCAATCCGCCCAAAGCTAGAAATAGGCGGTGTTTTTCATATGGCCACAGACTGGGAACCTTATGCACAGCACATGATGGAGGTTATGGAGTCAGCAGAAGGCTTTCGAAACGTCTCGGGCGCCAATCAATATGCAGAACATCCTGAATATCGCCCCTTTACAAAATTTGAAAAGCGTGGCCAGAATCTTGGCCACGGCGTGTGGGACCTACTCTTTGAACGGGTGTCGTAAGCTTATTTTTGTGGCCTGTCATTGGCATAACACTGCTTAGCAAATGACAGTTGAGGAGCATAATTCTCCATCAGGTTTTGTATCTCTGCAGGAAACGTGTCGGGCCAGTTCACACCATACTCTTTAGGTGCGAAAAGAGGGGCTAATAAGGCTGAAACGCTTAAATCTGCGCGGCTGAATTGATCGCCGACTAAGTATGTACTGTTATTGATGTCAGGATTTGAACTTTTGTTAGACAAATGCTGGCTTAACTTAGAAAGAGACGCTTCCAGAATTCTTTTAGATTCAAGTACGCTGTCGTCATTTATCTTCATCAGTCTGCGCATAACTTGCGTTAATTTTGGGTAGGTTATTTTGAAATACAGGCTGCTGTACCACGGGCCTTGATGGGAAAATATAGGTATGACAATTTTAGGGTAATTAAGTAGGTCGTGATAAACAATGCGCCTTACATGGGGGCCAATATTTTCATCGGCAAATTTTTCCCAGGCAATGGCCTCTTGATTAAGCTGCTCGTCAGAAAAGCTTAAAGGCTTATCTGGAAAGGTTTTTTCGAGATAGTCGATGATAGCTGCCGAGCCCTGAATGACAGTATCGTTATGTTTTAAAATGGGAACGCTTGAATACTTTGCTAGTTTTTTTGTTTGTCTGGCGTGAAGGCCGGGTAAACAATTTATCTGTTTATATGGCAAGCCTTTGAAATCGAGTGCCCATCGAATTTTTTCACAAAAATGTGAAATCGGAAATTGATACAGCAAAATAGCTTCTTTGCTTTCCATAATTAACTCTTAAGTTGAATGATATAAAGTGTCGGGTTTAAATTGATGCTTGCAGATATTTGATAAGTTGTAACGAAGTATTTTGCGTGACTTTTATAATTAAGACAATTAACCCGGCAAGGAAAATTTGATGCGCTCTACATGGCTGGAAATTGCTCAAGCAGAACCCAGAGACATACTCTTTGAAGAGATAAGTAAGTGTGAATTATTGGGTGAAACTCAGGACAATAAGAATATCTACTTATTTCGTCCAAAGTCTGAGCAAGGGCATACCGCGCTGTTGAGAGAAATAGGTCGCTTACGTGAAGATGCATTTCGACTAGTCGGTGAAGGGACAGGCTTAGACCGAGATGTTGATCGTTACGATTTGTACTACATGCATATCATATTATGGGATAGCAAAGACCATGAAATCGTAGGCGCTTATCGTTTATGCAGAACAGCCTATCATTACACTGATTCGCAAAAACCAATTTATACCAGTAGCTTGTTCAACTATTTGCCTAATTCTGAGGCAATGCTAAAAGCAGGCTTAGAGTTAGGCCGGAGTTTTGTACAAGAGAAATACTGGGGCTCTCGAAGTCTCGATTATTTATGGTCTGGTATCGCAGCGTTCTTGAGGCGACATCCTGAATATCGTTATTTGCTCGGAGCAGTAAGTATCAGTAATGACCTATCATTGCATGCAAAAGAAATACTTGTCGGGTTTTATCGAAAATATTTTAGTGATCAGAATCATGAAAATAACCAGCAGAAAGTTATTTGTTCAAGACCCTTCCACTTAAGCGAGAAAGGCAAGGCTCATATAGAAGATTTGTTTCATGACCTGGATTATAAGCAAGGCTTCAAGGTATTAAAAAAACAGCTGCGCTATCTTGGTTATGCGGTACCCATGCTTTATAAACAATACACCGAATTGACCGAAAAGGGCGGGACTGAGTTTTTAGGCTTCAATATTGA
>JBFJZQ010000047.1:0-14415 GCA_041622015.1 Oleiphilaceae bacterium | reverse complement strand
CCTGTTCTAAAATAAGTACGTATTCGGCTTCTTCTACGTTGTGAATACCAAATACCGAGCAAGCACTTTGAAAGACAACAAGAAAAGAAATAACTAAAAGTTTAAGGAAATCAATATGGCTTGTCTGGGTCATTTTAAACATAAAATCTATCCAAAAGGAGTATACGCATCAATTGTAGTACAAGTGTTTTTACGCAGACCAAAGTCAGATAGATCACATGCCGAGTAATAATAGTTAATAGCTAAACTAATAAATATTTGTGTACTTATTAACCAAGGCTTCATTAACGCTTAAAACGCCTGTCAATCAAATAATCACTTAATCCATACCTGCTTAGCATTCACGAACTCCTTAATGCCATGAGGGCCTAATTCACGACCGTAGCCTGATTTCTTAATACCACCACTTGGCAATCGAGGGTCAGTTTTTACAATACCGTTTACTGCTACCTGCCCGGCGACCAACTCCATTGCAAAAAATTCAGCTAAGGCCAAGTCTTTAGTCCACACACTAGCACCTAAACCATATTCGGTATTGTTGGCTAGTTGCAATGCATGCTCCTTATCATTGGCTTTTACTACTGCCATCACCGGCCCAAAGGTTTCCTCTTTAAATGCGCACATGGTTTCATCAACATCTACTAGCAAAGTCACAGGATAAAAATAACCTTCGCCGGGCTGTATTTTTCCACCCAATAAACAATTGGCACCCGCTTCAATTGAGTCTACGACTTGTCGGTGAAGGTTTTGCCTCAAGTCATCCCGAGCGATGGGGCCTATATCTGTATCTTCCTTCAAGGGGTCGCCAAGCTTGAGTTTGGCTAAACGTGTTTTTAATTTATCAATAAACGTTTCGTAAACATCCGCCTCTACGATGATGCGCTTTGCTGCAATACAAGACTGCCCCGCATTGATAATACGTGAAAGTGTAGCGACATCCGCTGCCGCCTCGAGGTCGGCATCGGCTAAGACTATCAGCGGATCAGAGCCACCTAACTCCAGCACAGAGTGTTTAATCTCGGCAGCAGCGGTTGAGGCTACTATTCCACCCGCATTGGCGGAGCCGGTAAACGAAATAGCCTGAATCGCAGGGTGTCGAATCGCCTCAGCTACTGATTCAGTTTGAATGGGTAAATTCACCAAGATATTTTCAGGAGCACCCGCGTCTACAAAAACATCGGCAATAGCTTGTGCACAACCCGGTACATTGGGGTCGTGTTTGAGCACGCAGGTATTGCCAGCCATAAGTGCTGGCGCAAAATATCGTGCCGCCAACCAGAGTGGCGCATTCCAAGGTAAGATACCAAGTAAGGCTCCCAAAGGCTGATAACAAACAAAACTAAGCGATGCATCAGAAGGCAGTTCTTCAGATGCCAAATAACGCTCAGCATGCTCGGCATAATATTCACAACACCATGCGGCCTTTTCGACTTCAGCCAAGCCTTCTTTAATGGGTTTACCCATTTCAATAGCCATAAGACCGGCTAATTTTGGCTTGGCCTCGCGCAAAGCTTTGGCAACCTTTACCAGTACCGCAGCACGTTCGGTAAATGTAGTTTTTCGCCAAAGTTCAAAAGCAGCGCTCGCTTTATCAATCGTGTCTGTAATGTCTATACTATCCAATGCTGGATATTGTTTTACCACTTTCCCTGTACACGGGTTTATTGAAACTAGTTCTTGGATCATGAACAACTCCTGAGAGCGAATGTGAATTCTTTATTAATGTATAAATAACCAAGGATGAACTCAGTTAAAAGCCACACGCTTTGTTAATTGCAAAACTGGATGAATGGATGTCCATAGCTAAATTAGACTCGAATTAATTAGCCGTTTTTGCCGTTTTATTTTTTGTTTTACTGTCACTTGTAGCCACGAGCGTTGGCGCAGCCGGTTCGCTCTTTGCGTCGGTATTTTGAGTTCGGGTATTATTGGGTTTGACCGTGAAATCCCGATCTAGGGTGAAAAAGGATTCACAGCCTTTGTCGGTTATATAGATAGTGTCCGAAATACCGCAGGTTTTATTCCCATCAACGCCCCACATCCAGGGAATAACATGAAAGGTCATACCTTCTTTTAACACAGTAGAATCACCTTGTTTAAGGCTGCAAATGTAGCCTTCATCCCAACTGGGTGGAAAAGCAATACCAATGGAATAGCCAGAGCGAGTAACCAAGCTTGCACCCACATCATTATGGGTAATGATATTGCGGATCATATTATCGACATCGGAAACCGTCATGCCAGGTTGTATTTCACTGTGCATAGTACTCAAGGCTAATTTCATGGTCTCTTGGGCCTTGTACATTGAATCGCTTAGCTCACCGAGCACCACCGTGCGCATCATCGCTGTGTGATAACGTCTGAAACAGCCACCTACTTCGAGGAAAATGTGCTCATCCGGCTTTACGATGCGCCCTTCCCAGGTTGCATGGCCAATCATTGTCCGCGGTCCTGAAGTGACATAAGGCATTACTGCGGGTGGTTCACCCCCTGCACAAAACATCCCGGAGCTAATGGCAGCACCAATTTCATTCTCGGTGGCGCCGGCATGGCAAGCTTCAATCCCGGCTTTCATACCCGCCTCAGTGGCTAATGCAGCTCTTTGCATGAGGTCAATTTCAACAGGGGATTTACAAATTCGCCCCTCTTCGACAATTCCAAAACAATCAAGCAATTTGGCTGCCGTTAATGTGGTATGGATAGTGTCTTGTTGATAGGCGGGAAAAAAATAACTGTTACGCTCATAACCTATACGCTTAGTGGCTAATCCAAACTCACGCAAGGCATCCACCAGCATTTGAATCGCGTCACCGGTATCTGGGTAGGGCCGTGTTCGTTCCACCCAGGTACGCGCAAAAATATTAGATTCCTCCAATGCGCGGGTAATCATGAAGGGTTCATCTTCAAGCGGGACAACCAAAGCCTGAAAAAATGAGTAGCCAGTGGTTTGGTAATCCGTCAGGTACATGATATTTTCAGGATCGGTGACCACGACAGCATCAAGATGACGTTCGGCAATACGCGCTCGTAACTCGTTAATACGGCGCTCGTATTCTTCAAAGGGAAAGGTCATATCATCGCGTTTTTTCATGATTATGCCTCCATAGCGTGTTTAGTCGCATTAACTAAGGTCACCAAGCCTTCCATTAAGTCATGTTCGGGGATGGTCAATGGTGGGATAAGTTTGATAACGCGACCACCTGTGCCGCAGGTCGCAATAAGCAAACCTTTGCTAAAGCATTCATCGATGATACTACGAGCAACAGCGCCATCATTCACATCAAGACCTAGAACCATGCCTTTACCGCGCACTTGTATACCCTTTATATCTTCAAGAGTGGCTAAGGCTTTTTTCATGACCTCTGCTTTTGCTTTAACTTCAGTCATAAACTCATCATCTTCAAAATAACTCAGGGCTTCTTTTCCAGCGACAAAGGACAATGATTGCCCGCGGAAGGTGCCAGTATGCTCACCGGGTAACCAAAGCTTATCAATTTCAGGCTTCACTAAGTTCATTGCCATAGGCGTACCCATACCACCTAATCCTTTTGCCAGGCAAATAATATCGGGGTCTATCCCCATATCATCAAAACTGAAAAATGAACCTGTGCGCCCCATGCCGACTTGAATATCATCCACAATCAACAAGCTACCCATGTCTTTTGCGAGCTTGGCTAAGGCGGTTAACCACTTTTTAGATGCGACATTAACCCCCCCTTCAGCCTGAATGGTTTCAACTAAGAACGCTGCAGGCGGTTTGATACCGCTGGAAGGGTCATTGTACTGCGCACGCAGCGCTTCCAGATTGTCAACACCGCAACCCATGTCGCAGCCTTGGCATGGCTTATTACAGCCAAATGCTTGATGACTTACGTGCAATAAGGGAACACCTGCCGCCCCCCTAAAATATTCATTCGCGGTACAAGCAAGCGAACCTAATGTCATACCATGAAAGCCTTTTGTGAAAGCGATGATGTCATTTCTACCGGTAGCACGACGTGCAAGCTTGAGCGCTGCTTCTACCGCATTGGTACCCGTTGGTCCCATAAATTGCATTTTGTGGGGCATCTTGCGTGGCTCAAGAATTGTTTTAACAAAGCTTTCCATGAAATCACGTTTAGCGGTGGTATGCATATCCAAACTATGAGTCACACCCTTAGCTTGAATGTAATTCACCATCGCATTGGCCATACGCTCGTTGTTATGGCCAAAATTCAAGACGCCCGCTCCGGCAAAAAAATCGATGTATTCGTTACCATTTTCATCAGTTTGTCTTGCGTTTTCGGCCTTTTCAAATACCACAGGATAAACCCGGCAATAAGCTCTAATATCGGATTCTCTTTCTTCAAATACATTCATTTTTGACACCTCATTGTGAAAATCGTTAGCGGCCAATACCGCTAAATAATTTATTAATTTATATCTTTATTGTGTTGAGTTTTGGGTATGGGTGCGCCAACCACTTGGGCAAACAAGGTGGTGACTTTTTCGATTAAACGATCATTAAAATCGTAATGGGGACTATGGCACGGAGCACGATGATCCGGTCCATCATCTGCACCAATTAAGGCAAACGCTCCGGGGATTTTTTGCAGGTAATAGCTAAAATCTTCAGATGCCATAATTGGCGATAAGGCCTGCCGTTCAAGTGAAGCGTCACCCCAACTCTGTTGCCAGAGTTGGCGCATAAACTTAGCCTGAGCAGGATGATTTATTGTCGCCTCGTAGCGAGGCTGAATAGCTACGTCACACTCGACACCATAGGCCTGTGCTGTGCTTGTTGAGATATCTACGATCAATTTATTTATTTCATTTCGGGTTTCAATGTCGGGAACGCGTATGCTCCCACCTATGGTCGCTTGCTGCGGTATCACAGTGGGGGCACTGCGCGCATCTATCGAGGTAACACTGAGTACGGCGGCTTTTTGCGGGGATAAATTTCTGCTAACTATCTGCTGTAGTGCCAGGGTAATTGCACTGGCTGCTAACACCGGGTCGCGACATTGCTCTGGCTGACTGGCGTGGCCACCCTTACCATTTACCCTGATTGTAAACGTGCCATTGCCGCACATAACAATCCCATCAGGGCACAGCATTTTTCCAAAACCAATGGCGGGCCAATTGTGCCAGCCAAAGATCTCATCAACCCCCTCTAAAGCACCGTCTTCAATCATGACCTTTGCGCCATGCCCCCCTTCTTCTGCGGGTTGAAAGATCAGGGTCACGGGGCCAGGAATTTGCTTTTCACAGTGTTTCAACCAGCGAGCGGCCGCCAATAATGTAGCTGTGTGGCCATCATGCCCACAGGCATGCATACAACCGGGCTGCTGAGATTGATAAGCTTTGTTAGTTTGTTCGGTAATGGGAAGCGCATCAATATCGCCGCGTAAGGCAATATGTTTTTGACTATGAGCGCCATCGTGATTGATAAACGCTAAGGTGCCTGTTTTTGCACAAGCCTTCCAAGGTATATTCCAATCAGACAGGATGTTTCGTATTCGCTCGGCAGTCTGTAATTCTTGCCAACCAAGTTCGGGATTTTTATGTAGTTCGTGGCGAATTTGTTTCGCTGATGAAATGGTCTCTTGCCAGAAGTCCGTCATGATCCTCCTCTAAGATTGCCTAAATAGAATACTTACGCAATGCTGAATTGGCTCGGCTGAGTACTAAATTATTTCTGATAAAATTCAAAAAACTAATTAAGTCCTACAAGCAATAACATAACCATACTAGACCTAGTAAACAGATATTTCCAGTTCGAAGGATGGTTTTGATTCGGAAACTCGCTAATCTCGTATGATCTGTTGGACTCAAAACAAGGCCGAAACTTTTAGCTTTGGAGTCGTGATTCCAGTAAAAAGACCCCAATAAAGTCGCTTAGTCATTTTTAATAATTCGACTTTTTAAGAGACAAGCATGTCGGCTTGCTTGCCGGTATAAGTAATCTTGTAGCTGAATGAGCTTTGGCTCTTCAGCACTGGCTATGAAAACATGTCCATTTCTGTGAAGTGTCATCATAAGCCGGACAGCATCTTCACAACTGAAACCAATTTTTATCAAGACTCTTACAATGAAATCGAAGGGGGTTTGTTCATTATTTAAAATATCTAATGTGTATTCATTACTTTGGCTAGTTGCAATAGAAGACCACAACTCTTCCCTAAAATTATCCATATCTGTGATAGACGTTTTATCAAGTTCCCCCATCAGTGCTCTGCTTGCAACCTGATCCCTTTCCATTTTTCTATTTAAGGATTTAAGTAATGACACGTTTTAACCTATAAAAAAGATATATGTTTAGAGTAGATTTTAATAATTGATTAAACCATCTTTCTAATTTATAAAAAGTGCTTCGTTCTAATTTTAAAAACAAAAGCGACTAGTTATTATCTGTATTACGCTGCTATTGATTGTGTTTTAACAGGTCGAGGCGCACACTGGCTTGCACTCTCTGCTAACAATTTTATAAGTAAAATATCTATAATGAAAAAAAAACTGCTATTAAAGCCTACAAGAAGAAAATGAAACCAAAGGTAGCGCAACTAAGAAAGATATTCGAAAGCAGCATGATATACCCGTTGTTGGTATCGGTGCTTCAGCCGGCGGTCTTGAAGCCCTTGAATTGTTTCTGGCTAACACTCCATCTGAAACAGGTTTAGCGTTTGTGATAGTGCAACATCTCGACCCTAATTATGAAGGGGCAATGTGTGAATTGTTACAGCGTATCACGCCCATGCCAGTCCAACAGATTAAAGATAATACCGAGATTAAAGCGAATAATGTTTACCTTATTCCCCCTGCGTTTGACCTCTTTATCCAGCATGGCGTTTTGCATTTATCAACACCTACTGAACCTCATGGCCAAGGCCACCCTATTGATACTTTTTTTCAATCCTTAGCCGTAGATAAAAAAGAGCACGGCATTGGCGTCATACTTTCTGGTATGGGTTCTGATGGTACATTAGGTCTGCAAGCAATCAAAGCGGGTTTAGCTGATGTAGTTGAACCCGCCGAAAATTTAATACACAAGATCATTAGTTTTGTCTCAAATTTGCCTTTATTAGACGTCCCTGCAACACAAACAGAGTCAGAGATTAATCAGTTAGAGAAAGTATTTGTTCTGCTACGTGCCAGAACCGGACACGACTTTTCTTCATACAAAAAAAGTACCATTAGTCGAAGAATAGAAAGACGGATGGCTTTACACCATTTAAATCAAATTTCTGACTATGTGGTATATATTCGCGCCAACCCTTCAGAGGCTGAATTGCTATTTAAAGAACTATTGATTGGTGTCACTAGTTTTTTTCGCGACCCTAAAATTTGGGATCAATTAAAAACTGAGATTATTCCTGATTTATTTTCTAAGTATCCGGATGGAGGAGAACTTAGAGCATGGGTTCCTGCTTGTTCAACAGGTGAAGAAGCTTATACCTTAGCCATGGTATTCAAAGAAGCACTTGAAAATAGTGTGACAGGCAATCATTTTTCGCTTCAAATATTTGCGACTGACCTCGATAATGAAGCTATCGATAAAGCAAGAGCAGGAATATACTCAAGCAGCATCAAAAAAGAAGTACCTGCAAAACTACTTAAACGATTCTTTATACCAGAAGATGGAAAATACCGGGTAAGTAAAGAAATACGAGAGATGGTCATTTTTGCACCGCAAAATATATTAATGGACCCACCCTTTACCAAACTCGACATTCTAACTTGTCGAAATTTACTCATTTATCTTGAAACTGATCTACAAAAAAAATTATTGCCTTTATTTCACTATAGTTTGAACCCTGGTGGCATATTAGTTTTAGGTAGTTCAGAAACCGTAGGAAGTGCTCATGATCTGTTTGATAATTCACATAGAAAAACGCATATTTATTTTAAAGTGGAAAACCATCATGGTTCTGAACAAGTTGAGTTTCCTAGCGTGAAAATTGACAGACATATAAACAAAGCAAAAAATAGCAAGGTAAATAAGCAAGCAGCAAGCACAAACCTATTAGACATTATGAATGCTAATTTATTGCAAGAGTTTACCCCTTCTGCTGTTATTTCCTCTGAAAAAGGCGACATTCTCTTTATACATGGCAAGACTGGAAATTATCTTGAACCCGCTGCCGGCAAAGTGAACAACAACCTGTTTGCCATGGCTAGAGAAGGTTTAATTGCCCCATTAACCGAAGGTTTTAATCGCGCTGTTCGCACGGCGGATAAAGTAATACAAAAAAATATTCACATCGGAGCTAATCTGGTGGATATATTTATAAAGCCTTTGACAGAACCTACACCAATGAAAGGTATGGTTTTGGTGGCATTTATTGATGCGCCTTTGCCACTCCCAGTCTTTGAAACACCTAGAGACGTCAAACTTTCCACCAAGCAAAATACACAACTGGACATTCTTACGGCAGAGCTAATTACTTCCAAGCAAGCGCTACAAAATTGTCGCGAAGAAATGCAAGCTTCACAAGAAGAACTAAAATCTACTAACGAGGAGTTGCAAAGTACCAATGAAGAACTTCAAAGCACTAACGAAGAACTAACAACATCCAAAGAAGAAATGCAGTCAATGAATGAGGAACTGCAAACGGTCAATCACGAATTAAGTGCAAAGGTTGATGAGTTATCAAAAAGCCAGTGATGATATGAATAATTTGCTTAACAGCACGGATATTGCCACCCTTTTCCTGGATAATGACTTATGTGTTCGGCGCTTCACCAATCAAACTACCAACATCATCAAGCTCATTCCAGGCGATGCAGGTCGACCCTTCACTGACCTGGTGACCAGTTTAGACTACCCAAATTTTGTAGAGAATATAAACAAAGTTCTGGACACGTTGATATTTCACGAAGAGCAAGTATCTTGTAAAGATGGTCGTTGGTTTATTGTACGTATCATGCCTTATAAAACGCGAGATAATAGAATAGACGGCGTGGTAATCATTTTTACTGATATTACGGAACGAAAGGGTCTAGAAGAAAGAGCACTAGACAAAGCCTTATCAGACTTACAGGTTCAATTTAACATACAAGCTGAAGAATTACGTCTAGCTCAAGAAGAGCTCAAAAAAAGAAATAAAATGGACTTAATAAGAAAAAGGATATGAAATTATGCACAAGCACCCTAAATCAATGGTCGATGATGCGCCCGTCAAAAATGAGGAAAGCACTTTGCGCCTGGTTCATGAGCTTCAGGTGCATAAAATTGAGCTCGAGTCCCAAAATGAAGAACTGATAATAGCAAGAAAAAACGCTGAATATGCCGCTGCCAGCTACACTGACCTTTATAATTTTGCACCCGTCGGCTATTTAACACTTGACTCTTATGGCTGCATTACCAGAGCCAACTTTGCCTCTGCCCGCTTATTAGGTGTAAAACGAGACGATTTACAAGGTAAGTGCTTATCAACTTTCGTAGATAATTCCTCTCTCTCAAAGTTCAACCTATTACTTTCATCTCGGAGTATCCCGAATAAACAACTTACTTCAGAAATCACGCTCACAGGCAATAATGTATGTACTGTACTTCTTGAAGTCAGTTCAGATCATTCCATGCTTGAAAAACGTCTTATTCTGACAGACATAACTGAACGCAAACAAATAGAAGAGAAGCTTCAAGAACGAGAGTTTTGGTTAAGCGAAACCCAGCGAGTCGGTTTCATCGGCTCCTATGCCTTAGATTTAGTAACGTCAGAATGGATTTCATCGGAGATACTTGATGAAATTTTCGGATTTGAGAGCAATAGCACTAAATCAACTACGAATTGGATTGAAACAATTCACCCAGAGGATAGCTCGGAATTACTCGAATATTTTTCAGCTAAGTTTACGAATAAAGATAAATCCATTGATAAAGAATACAGAATCATCCGTAAAAATGACGGTAAAACCCGCTGGGTCTGGCAACACGGTGAACTCACCTTTAATATTGGCGGTAAGCCCGTCAAGTTAATTGGCACGATTCAAGACATTACCGAGCGAAAGCATGCTCAGGTTAAACTTCAGTTAGCGGCAAGTGTATTTACTCACGCGCACGAAGGTATCTTAATCACCGATGCCCAAGGGACCATCATAGAAGTAAACGATACTTTCACTCATATAACAGGATTTTCGCGCAAAGAATCCATTGGTCAAAATGCAAAATCTCTTCTATCTGACAACCAGTCTCGAGAACTTTATGAGTCGATCTGGCAATCTATCACGACCAATGGTTATTGGTATGGTGAAATATGGAGTCTTAAGAAAAGTGGAGATCGCTATCCTGAGATGATTTCTATCAGCGCCGTACATGATATATCGGGTAAAGTTCAACATTACGTGTCACTTTTTACAGATATTACCGATATGAAGGCACATCAGGAACAACTTGAACATGCCGCTCAGTTTGATGCACTAACAAACCTGCCAAACAGATCCTTACTTGCTGAAAGACTTCCTCATGCTTTGGCACAACATCAACGTAATGAAAAAATGTTGGCCATTGTTTATCTTGACCTTGATGGTTTCAAAAGAATAAATGACACCTATGGTCACAGCTTAGGCGATCAACTTCTAATAAACTTATCGAATCGTATGTCTGAAGCTCTTCGTGATGGAGATCTGCTGGCACGAATTGGTGGAGATGAGTTTGTCGCCATTATTGGCGACCTGAATACGCCTGACGAATGTATTCCCGTACTTGACCGCCTTCTTCATGCCGCCTCAAAAACTACCGTTATAAACGACACCGCCTTAAAAGTGTCTGCGAGCATTGGCGTTTCAGTCTACCCAGTGAGTGGCACGGAACCAGATCTTCTGCTGCGACAGGCTGATCAGGCGATGTACATTGCTAAAGAGACCTCTAAAAACTGTTATCATTTTTTTGATATAAACTCAGTCAAAGAACAACGCAACCTACACGAAGAGCTCAAAGATATTCGCAGAGCACTCGAACAAAATGAATTTTTACTCCACTATCAGCCCAAAATCGATATGTCCTCAGGCCAAGTAGTTGGCGCAGAAGCGCTTATACGTTGGCAACATCCTGAACGGGGTTTATTAGGGCCCAGTGAGTTTTTAAAAATAATTGAAGAGCATTCAATCCGCTTACAGGTGGGTGAATGGGTGATAGATACAGCACTGGAACAAATCAGCAAATGGAACGATTTAAATCTTAATATTCCAGTTAGTGTGAATGTAGGCGCCTATCAACTACAAGATCATAATTTTTTCTCTAAGCTTATGACATCACTTTCGAAATATTCGAATATTCGACCCGGGCAGCTTGAGCTCGAAATCCTCGAAACATCTGCATTGGAAGATATGACCCAAGTCAGCGAGCTGATAAAAGAGTGCCAAAACGTAGGCGTAGATTTTGCCTTGGATGATTTTGGAACGGGTTATTCGTCACTGACCTACTTAAAACGACTTCCCGTAGGTTCCATTAAAATTGACCAAAGCTTTGTTCGCGACATGCTTACGGATACGGATGACTTGGCCATTGTACGCGGTGTCATTGGGCTTGCCGACGTATTCAAACGTCAGGTGATTGCAGAAGGCGTTGAAACCTTAGCACATGGAAACACGCTTCAATCTTTAGGCTGCAATATTGCCCAAGGCTATGGTATTGCACGCCCCATGCATGCTTCGGACCTGCCGTTTTGGATTAAACACTGGAAGGAAAATAAAGCATGGACGGGGAGAGACTTTGTCCAAAATTTACAATCTTGAAGATACTACTAATGATTAAATTGCTTAAACTGCGCTTCAAGAAGAGGCAGTTTTTCTTTTGTTTGATATTGGCGTAACAGCTCAATTACACACTCAGCAGTACTTAGCCCACCTTCAATCTGATTCCGCCTGAGCCTAAACTCTGAGGGCTTTGGGTCATTAAGAGAGACAAGTTCTGCTTGCTTAAGGTATTCACTTCGATTGAACATCTTTCGCGCTTCTTGCCAGGTTCCATCCAAAATTACAAAGTACTCATACTGCATAAGCCTAGTACTCGAAACTCTTGGTTCTTTGCATGGAAAAACTAAAGCCGCTTTTTTGCTAGTGAGCAAATTAACTAGATGATCATCAGGCTCTGTTCGCTGCCATACAATAATCTTGGCATCATCACCTAAAACCTGCTTTACTAAACGCCCTGTATTAGTTTTTTTTGAAAGCTCTCTTGCGTGGGTAAGTAATATAAATTTCATGTTTATACACTGCTACCTAACGACTCTACTTTCAAAATTAATATTCAAAAAATCTATTGAATAAGTAACCAACAGGTACTCTGAAGGTTACTTATTAAATTTAGATCAAAAGTTATTCACCTAATAAGATTCTAAGCATTCTACGTAAGGGTTCAGCTGCACCCCAAAGTAACTGGTCACCGACGGTGAAGGCTGAAATATATTCTGGGCCCATAGCTAATTTACGGATACGACCAATAGGTACACTTAAAGTGCCTGTTACTTGTGTAGGCGTTAACTCTTTGATTGTACGTTCTTTTTCATTAGGCACCACTTTCACCCAATCATTTGCGCCGGCTAATTTAGCCTCAATCTCCGCGACTGAAATATCTTTCTTTAGCTTGATCGTAAGCGCTTGGCTATGGCAACGCATGGCACCAATTCGTACACATAAACCATCAATAGCGATCGGGTTTTCTTGGATACCCAAGATTTTATTAGTCTCTGCGCCCGCTTTCCATTCTTCACGACTTTGGCCTGAAGGGAGCGCTGTATCTATCCAAGGGATTAAGCTGCCCGCTAGCGGCACGCCGAATTCATCTGTCGGAAATTCACTAGAACGAAGACGCTCTGAAACCGCTTGGTCTATTTCTAAAATAGCGCTTGCTGGGTTTGTTAAGGGTTCTTTAACAGTATCGAAAATATCCCCCATCTGAGAGATCAACTCTCGCATGTTTTTCGCGCCCGCGCCAGAAGCTGCTTGATAAGTCATGGGTGAAACCCATTCGATGAGATCTTCTTCAAATAAGCCACCTAAAGCAATCAGCATTAAGCTAACCGTACAGTTTCCACCCACAAAATCTTTTCTGCCATTTTCTAGTGCGCTATCAATAACCTTTCTATTGACAGGATCTAGAATGATCACGGCATCATCTTTCATGCGTAATGAAGATGCGGCATCGATCCAATAGCCGTTCCAACCTGAATCACGCAATGGCTGATGAACAGCTTTAGTGTAATCACCACCCTGACAGGTAATGATGATGTCCATCTTGGCTAATTCAGCTAAATCGTTTGCATCTTTTAATGTGGAAGCTGCTTGGCCAAAATCAGGCGCCGCTTCACCCGTTTGAGATGTGGTAAAGAAAACGGGCTCTACTAATTTCAGGTCTTGCTCTTCTTGCATTCGCTGCATTAGAACAGAACCTACCATGCCTCTCCAACCAACTAAACCTAACTTTTTCATTGAATTCCCTACTTTTTGTGAAGTGAATTTAAATACTCAGACTCTTACACGAATAGCACTTACTTAAGTTTATCTGCGTCGTACAAAGCAGAACATATTCAATACCTTATAGGGTGTGCTTGCGCACCCTATAAATTGAACTAATTTGTCTTAAATAAGTGCCATTCGACCCTTACGCGATAAATGTACTTACTCTGGCTTAAGCCTGTATTGCATCAAACAACCAAGGTGCTTCTGCACGACGCTTAACTTCATAGGCTTCGATATCGGCTTGGCTTTCTAGGGTCACGCCAATTTCATCTAAACCATTTAACAAGCAATGCTTTCTAAAGTTATCAATCTCGAATGAAATTTTCTCACCAGACGGTGTGATGACAGTTTGCGCTTTCAGATCTATCGTAATGCTATACCCTTCATTCGCGAAGGTTTCCTCAAACAATTTATCAATAGTTTCTTCATCTAAAACAATAGGTAACAAGCCATTCTTAAAGCAATTATTAAAGAATATATCTGCAAAACTTGGTGCTATTACACAGCGAAAACCATAATCATCCAATGCCCACGGAGCATGTTCTCTGGAAGAACCACAGCCAAAGTTTTGGCGTGCTAACAGTATGCTTGAACCCTGATAACGCGCCTGGTTCAATACAAAATCGGTATTCAATGGGCGGCCTTCACAGCTTTGATCTGCTTGGCCTTCGTCAAGATAACGTAGTTCATCAAATAAGTTTTGACCAAAACCTGTACGTTTGATGGACTTCAAAAATTGCTTTGGAATGATCATGTCTGTATCAACATTCGCACGATCCAATGGTGCAACCAAACCAGTTAGTTCTGTAAATTGTTTCATTTTAAACTCCTATCCCAGAATTAAGAGGCTGACAATTCAATGTCACGAATATCGACGAAATGACCAGCGATGGCAGCCGCGGCTGCCATCGCTGGGCTAACCAAATGCGTGCGTCCACCAAAGCCTTGGCGACCTTCAAAGTTACGGTTTGAGGT
>JBFJZQ010000046.1:0-14459 GCA_041622015.1 Oleiphilaceae bacterium | reverse complement strand
TAATTTTTTATTTCCGCAAGGGTCTTTTTTCACAGAAACTGTGCAGTTTCTCTAGCTTTCTAGGTATTAATGACGATAATAACTGTAATAAATTAATTTTTGGCAAGGAAAGCCTGTGTATTCTTCGTTTTCTCCTTCAAGACTAATAAGCATGGAAATAGAGCGATTATTTGAGCTTTTAAAAAGTTTAACCGGACAGACAAACCTTCGTGATTTGATTGCTTCATTTCAAGCCTTATTGGCTGAAAATTTTGAAGGCGTCAACTTTACAGTATACGAACTTCAGCCAGCTAGAATCGATAATAAAAAAAATCCATCTTTGGCATGCATTGACTGCGAAACAAAACAGCAATCTTTTATGCTTCATGAAAACATCATGTTAAATTCTGTATACGAAACCCTTAAATCCACTTTCGAAGTCAACCATGAAGGCATCAATCAAGCTGTTTTGCCGGTTATACTTTACGATAATTCGGTATCCCATTTAATTTCTGTTAGCCATCACTACGATGATGAAACTTCCCAAAAATTATTGTTCGGTTTTCTCGAGATATTTGCCAATATATTCAGAACCATACATGAAAAAGGCTATGACCCCTTAACACGCATTCTAAATCGCCAAGCTTTCGATCAAACAGCTATTGAGCTCGCATATACAAACAAAGGTAGCCAGCTTGAACGAGAAAAATACTTCAACACCATCGCCATTTTAGATATTGATAATTTTAAAGAGATTAATGATTCTTTTGGCCACTCTATAGGTGATGAAACTCTGGTGCTTTTTGCACAAGTTGTTAGGTCTGTATTACGCCAAGAGGATTTATTTTTCCGCTATGGTGGCGAAGAATTTGTTGTATTGATCAAAGATGTGGAATTAGAACAAGCCCAACAAGTTCTCGATCGATGCCGACAAGCGATTGAAGATAGAAGGTTCCCCCAAGTAGGCAATGTTACCGTCAGCATTGGCTTCGCTGACTTAGATGAAAATTTTCACCCTGTCGAAAATTTAACTAAAGCTGACAAGGCCCTATACTTTGTTAAACAAAATGGCAGAAACCGTGTATTATCCTATGAAGACTTATTAAGCAAAGGTCTTCTAGAACCTGTCCTTCCCCAAGAAGGAGAATTTGATTTCTGGGATTAATCACCCCACTATCATGTTCTTTCTTTTTACCTTATATTTCTTTGCTAAAGCATTATTAAATTGAGAGCGAAGCATGCTTCAACCCTACTCCCTCATTAACTCCCAAGGCAAACCGTACATGGGTCGTTTTTCTCAACCCGTCAATGAAATAAACATGAGAAATGCAGACTATCGAACGCCGTTGAATAAAAAAGCCGGAAAATGGAAAAAGCACTTTCATTTTAAACAGTTCCAGTATTTTGGTGGAATTGGAGAGGATATTATTTTCGGCTGCGCCCTTGCCAATACGGCTTATATTGGCGCTGTCTTTGTTTATGTTTACCGAATATCTGATCAAAACATGCTAACTTGGAAGTTTAAAAGACCTCTTGCTTTTGGTTTGGAATTAACAAACAGACCAGATAACGGCGTCAGTACCTTTACCGCTGGTAAAAAGAAGATTCGCATGCACTATCAACTAAATTCTCAAGGAGAACGCAGAAAGATTCTTGATATCGACTTGGGTTCAGAGCTCAAACTCAAAGCAGAGATGTTCGAAAAACCTGAATATGAGTCAATGGCCTTATGCACTCCATGCTCAATCAATGGCTGGGTCTATGCCCAAAAAACAGCGGCTCTCGCAGTAAACGGTCAGATAACGAGCAAACTTGGGCACTTCGACTTAACAGAACAAAACACCCATGGACATCATGATTTTTCTGCTGGCTATATGAGACGTGAAACATTTTGGAATTGGGCCTGTTTTTCAGGCAACAATCATTCCGGCAAAAAAGATAAAAATCCCCCCTCCATTGGATTAAATGTATCATGGGGAGTAAATGAAACCGGATTTTCTGAAAATTGTTTTTGGGTCGACAATGTCATTCACCTTCTTCCTCAAGTCCAATTTAGATTCGACCGAGATGATGAACATTCTACTTGGCGAGTCCGAAGCGAAAATCAACAAATTGACTTGAGTTTTACGCCTGAAGGCATGCATAAAGAGAACATTAATCTTTATGTCGCTGCGACTAATTTCAAACAAATATTTGGTCGATTCAATGGCTACCTTTGTACAGAAGACGGAAAACGCTACGAAATAGAGAACTACTATGGTTTTGTTGAAGACCATTATTCAAAATGGTAATTAGACATTTATAGCGTTTATTTTAATTTTAAGCAGTTTGAATTCATCAGCGATCGCCTTATTGACCTAAACAAAAAATAAGCGTACAAGTGTAAACCTAAACAACCAAATAGATGTACTGATTATGCCTAAAACCAGCCCTGAAAAAGATGCAAAAAAAACATCTCTTGATAAATTACTTGAAGCCCACATTAAGCATGAACTTTCTCAATTCAACGATGCAAAATTTCAAGCCTTTGTCGATAGCGAGTTTAAGCATTTATTAGATTCCATCTCCAATACTACTCTAAGTAACTGGGTATCTGCTCAAACGATTAAAGAAATCATCAAGGATCATGTCGTAGAAAATGCCATTCCTGGCGCCGCTGCAGATATTGCCGGAAAAATGTCCGACAGCATTTTTAGCTCAGATTTTCATAAGCAGACAAAATTTAAACATATTATTTCACGTCATCAATTTGAAGAGTTCGTTGATAAAGCGATTGAACTTAAAGAGCAACGAAATAATGGCCTTGATAAACTCATAGACCTGCCAATTTATACTGATCTGATTTCAGGCATTCTCTTTCAAGCGATTACTCACTATATCTACGACAACAATCTATTTAGCAAAAACATACCCGGCATGTCTTCTCTTTTAAAAGCAGGAAAGAGCTTCATGGACAAGACAGCCCCAAAATTAGGGGGCGGCATCGAAGATAGCGTCAGAACGTATATCTCAAATAGCCTGGAATTAATCATAACCGAGAGTAAAGAATTCCTGGAAAACTCGGTGACAGATGAACAACTCAAAGACTCTGCCATTACCTTGTGGGAAAATATTGAAAACAAATCGCTAGCCGACTTTCAAAAAGGCATGAACAGCCTAGATTTAAGTGAATTTATCGCATTGGGTTATGACTTCTGGCTTTCTTTTAGGAAGAGCATTTACTTCCAACTATGCTATGAAACGACTGTAGATGCGTTCTATAGTGAATATGGAAACACAAGCATTGAAGAACTGATGGAAGAGTTTCACATCACCAAAGACAAGATTATTAGAGAATCGAAGCGATTCGCACCCTTGCTAGTAAAAGGTCTGAAAAAGTCAGGCTATTTAGAGTCTGTGATCAGAAGACGCCTTGAAGGCTTCTACTCCTCCAAGGTAGCATTGAATTGCTTAAACTAAGCTTCAGTCTAATTTAAGCGTCACGCATAGCGCCATCTTCCTGTTTGTGTTTATTTTTACTGAATTTACGCATCAGGACATAGAAAACGGGTGTCAGCAATAGCCCAAAGAGAGTGACGCCAATCATCCCAGAAAATACCGCGACACCCATCGCGTGACGCATTTCTGCACCCGCACCACTGGAAAATACCAAAGGCACAACCCCCATAATAAACGCCAGAGAAGTCATTAGTATCGGTCTCAGTCGCTGATGACTCGCCTCCATCACAGCCTCTCCGAGTGGCATGCCGGCATCTTCTTTATCTTTTGCAAACTCTACAATCAGGATTGCATTCTTCGCGGCTAAACCAACTAATACAATGAGCCCTATTTGGGTAAAGATATTATTATCCCCCCCATCAAGAATGACCCCAGTCATCGCAGACAATAAAGTCATCGGTACAATTAGAATAATGGCGAAGGGCAAGCCCCAACTTTCATATTGTGCAGCCAACACAAGAAACACCAAGATAACCACTAAGGGAAAAATATATAAAGCCGTATCACCCGCTAGAATTTGCTGATAGGTTAAATCCGTCCATTCATAAGACAAACCATTTGGCAGGCTTTCATCGAGAATTTTCGAAATAGCTGCTTCTGCCTGACCACTACTATAGCCTACGCCTGGGCCTGAATTTATATCCGCTGCTGGGTAATTATTATAGCGAGTGACAGTATCCGGGCCTGAGCTATGTGTAACTTGAACGAATGACGCCAAAGGCACCATATTTCCATCACGATTTCGCACCTTAAGTTGATTGATCTGGCTTTCGTCAGCCCTGAAAGACGCTTCAGCCTGAATATTTACCTGATAAGTTCGACCAAAGAGATTCACATCATTGACATAAATTGAGCCCATATAAGCCTGAAGGGTCTGAAATATTTCAGTGATCGACACACCATGTATCTTGGCTTTCTCACGGTCGACTTCAACATTGATTTGTGGGACGTTTGCTTTAAAGAATGAAAAAGTACTCATAGGGTTGAGCTCTGGCGTGGCATAGGCTTGCCCAAGAACTTTTTGAGTCTCTTCATATAAGCGCGCAAAGCCTAAATTACCGCGATCTTCTATCTGAAGTTTAAAGCCGCCCGTAGTACCCAGACCAAGCACTGGTGGTGGCGGAACAACAGCCACAAAACCTTCATCAATTACCCCAAACTCCATATTCAGCTGTCCGGCAATGGCATTTGCTGACATGTCAGGTGTAGTTCGTTGATCGAAGGGTTTCAAGGTAACAAACACAACGCCAGAATTAGACGCCATGGTAAAACCATTGATAGACAAACCAGGAAAGGCAACAGATGACTCGACTCCCGGGTGCTTCAACGCTATGTCGGACATTTTCTGAATGACCGCATCTGTACGATCCAAACTTGAGGCATCTGGTAAGCTCGCAAAAGCCACCAAGTACATTTTATCTTGCGGAGGTACAAAACCTGTCGGCGTTGTCTGAAACTGATTATAGCCCAACGCAACAAGACCAAAATATATAATCATCACAACAGAAATACCGCGTATTAAACGTTTCAATATAGCTGAATAACCATTTGATAAGCCCTCAAAAAATCGATTAAAGGGCTTAAAAACGGCCCGTCCGAGCAGTGAATCCAAGAAGCGGCTAAACCAATCTTTCTTGGCATCATGGGACTTCAACAACACAGCTGCTAAAGCAGGGCTTAAAGTAAGCGAATTGATGGTTGAAATAATGGTTGAAATGGCAATAGTTAGCGCGAACTGTTGGTAGAACTGCCCACTCAGACCAGAAATAAATGCAGTCGGAATAAACACCGCACTTAAGACTAATGAGGTAGCAACAATGGGGCCTGTGACTTCTCTCATTGCTTGTTTGGTGGCCTCTACCGAATTTTTACCCAAGGCAATATTTCGCTCTACATTTTCAACTACGACAATGGCATCGTCGACGACGATACCGATTGCGAGCACAAGACCAAATAAAGACAAGGCATTCAAAGAAAAGCCAAAAAGATGCATAACGGCGAAGGTACCCACTAAGGAAACAGGTACGGCAACCAAAGGAATAATCGAGGCGCGCCAGGTTTGCAAGAAAAGAACCACGACAATAACAACCAGTAAAATAGCTTCTAAGAGGGTTTTAACTACTGCTTCAATAGAGCCCCTGACAAATATAGTGGGGTCATAAACGATATCGTAGTCAACTCCCTGCGGGAAACTTTGTTTAAGCTCTTCCATACGCTCTCTAACCGCGTCCGATAACTGAATGGCATTAGAACCCGGACTTTGAAAGATTGCGACAGCCGCTGCGGGCTTATTATTTAACAAGGAACGTAAAGTATACGAATTTGAACCTAACTCGACTCTAGCAACATCTTTTAAGCGAGTGATCACGCCTTCTGGACTGACTCTGATGATAATGTCATTAAATTCTTCAACGTTATCCAAGCGACCTTTGACCTTTATCAGCAGCTGAAAAGGGTTATCTTCTGCGTTAGGAGGTGCACCAATGACACCTGCGGCAGCTTGCCTGTTTTGCTCTCTTATCGCATTGACGATATCACCCGTTGTCAGATTCAAACTGGCTACTTTATCGGGATTCAACCAAATACGAACCGCATAATCACCTGCACCAAAAACACGTACCGTACCTGCGCCTTCTATGCGGGCTAATTCATCTTTCACTTTCAAGGTGGCAAAGTTCGAAAGATAAAGCATGTCATAACGGCTATCTGGAGATAATAAGTGCACCACCATCGTTAAATTGGGTGAGGATTTTTCGGTGGTCACCCCTAAACGCTGAACATCCTCTGGAAGTCTTGGCAGTGCTCTGGCAACTCTGTTTTGAACTTGCACTTGAGCCTCATCAACATTCGTCCCTAAGGCAAACGTTACCGTGATCGCCAAGCTACCATCTGCTGTAGATTGCGACGACATATAGAGCATGTTTTCGACACCATTAATCGCCTGTTCTAAAGGGGCGGCAACCGTTTCCGATATAACAACAGGATTAGCGCCAGGATAAGAGGCACTCACCACCACCGTTGGAGGAACAACTTCAGGGTATTCGGTAATGGGTAGTTGAAAAAGAGATATCACACCAGCCAAAAATATCATCATAGAAAGAACGGCAGCAAAAATAGGCCGACTAATAAAATATTGAGAGATACTCATATTATTGCCCTTTAACTCTGGTTATCTGATTGAGTATTCTTTTTGTCTTCTTCCGTCGGCGTTACCGGTGTACCCGGCCTTGCTCTTTGAATACCTTCAAGAATAATGGTATCGCCATCTTTCAAGCCAGACGTAACAATACGCAAATCACCAATCCTTTTACCTAAAGTCACAGGACGATATTCCACTAGATTATTCTCACCCACTACGAGCACATATTTATGACTTAGGTCTGTTGAGATCGCCTTCTCCTCAATCATCATTCTTGAGACCTTTTCTTGCGTTTTTATGCGCACTCGAGCAAACATACCTGGTATGAAGTCATATTTTTGATTTTTGAACGTCGCCCTTAAGCGGATTGCACCCGTATTTGGGTCGATCTTGTTATCGATAAAATCAACTTGACCTGAATGTTTAAACCCTTCTTCACCAAGCAATTGCAGCTCTGCAGAAACAGGGGCAGACTCGCCTAATGAGGCTCTTAGAGACGACAATTTGGAAAACGTTTGCTCATCCACATCAAAATAAGCATGAATTCTATCCACCGAAACAATCGAGGTTAATATTTGTTGACCCGCGGCAACATAGTTACCAGATGTGATATTCGCTCTTGAAATCTGACCTGAAATAGGCGCAGTGACTCGGGTAAAACTTAAGCTAAGCTTGGCACTCTCTAGTGCGGCCAGAACATTATCGTAGTCTGAATTTGCTTTAATCAGTTGAGTGTTATTGGCTTCAAGCTGAGATTGGGAAATAGAATTTGTTTCTTTTAAACTTTTGGCTCTATCAAGATTCCTGACTGCAAGATCAATTTGAGCCTGCGCACTGACTAATTGAGCTCCGAATCGCTTCACTTCAATTTTCAATTCCCGATCATCGATATTGAAAAGCAGGTCACCTTCTTTGACTAAGGCACCCTCTTTAAACATCACATGCTGAATATAACCTGACACTCTTGGACGGAGGTCGACACTTTCCTCTGATTCTAGACGGCCTGTAAAGACCTCCCATTCATCAATAATACGAGAAGATATCTGTTCAACTGTGACTGAAGGTGGTGGCATCGATGTATGAGGCGCAGCATCTGATTTAGGTTTATCGCAGGCGGCAAGTGACAAACATGTCATCAGTGTTATGATTCGAATACAATTCGTAGAGGAAAGTTTTTTCTGAGTGATGCGCATATGATGTCCCAAAGATGTTATATCGCAATTATACGTAATAAATTTACGGTGACTGATAGTACCAATTTCGTTTTGTGAGTCCAGCAAACCAAGAGAATAAAACACATTAGAAAACTAATTTCTTTTATTAGAACAATCGCTTTAGACAAAAGAACAGATAATGATGACAGACAGTGAAGAATCAACCGAACGACTTCCGGTTATTTATCAAGATAAATTTATTATTGCTATTCACAAGCCTGCCGGGCTATTAGTCCATAAAAGCCCTATTGATAAATATGAAACACGCTATGCCATGAAGTTACTCAGAGACCAAATTGACCAATGGGTATATCCGGTTCACCGGTTGGACAAACCAACTTCAGGGCTGTTACTTTTTGCACTACATTCTGAGATTGCGAGCCAGATTAGTAAAAGTTTTGAAAATCGCTTAATCGATAAAAGCTATCAAGCAATAGTACGCGGGTTTTCGCCAGATTCTGGAACAATTGATCATGCTTTAAAAGAAATTGCGGTATTTAAACATCTACAGAAAACGGTAGAACAGAAACAAGCTCAAGAGGCTCAAACTCACTTTAAAACACTCGATAGGTTTGAATTACCTATATCGGACGGCAGGTTTCCATCTAGCCGATACAGTTTAGTCTCTTTGAAACCAACAACGGGTAGAAAGCATCAATTACGCAGGCATATGAAGCATATTAGTCACCCTATTATCGGTGACGTTAAATATGGAAAAGGCAGCCATAACCGTCTATTTCAAGAAAATTTTCATGCCAACAGACTACTTCTAGCCGCAACCGAGTTGTCTTTCACTCATCCCGTTTCAAACGAACTAATATCACTAAACTGCCCTTTAGAAGCGAGCTTCTTAAATACACTCAGGCAACTTGAAAAATATAGATCTTCTTAAAGCAAAAAACCGATATGCCTTACATATCGGTTTTTTGTAGCTTAAACTTTATCTATTGCTTAGCAATAATTAAAGAGCAGCGTCTAACTCTGGAACAGCTTCAAATAAATCTGCAACCAAGCCGTAATCAGCAACCTGGAAAATAGGCGCATCTTCGTCTTTGTTAATGGCAACAATGAACTTACTACCAGACATACCTGCCAAATGCTGAATTGCACCCGAGATACCCACAGCAATATACAAGTCAGGCGCAACAATCTTACCGGTTTGACCAACCTGCATATCGTTTGGTACAAAGCCCGCGTCAACTGCAGCACGTGATGCACCAACAGCAGCGCCTAGCTTATCCGCAACTGATTCAAGAATCTTGAAGTTGTCACCATTTTGCATGCCACGACCACCAGAAATAACAATGCTTGCTGCAGTTAATTCAGGACGATCAGACTTAGCCATCTCTTCACCAACAAATGATGAAATAGCTGCATCTTGCACATTATCAATAGACTCTACAGAAGCAGAACCACCTTCAGCCGCTACAGGATCAAATGCTGTACCACGTACCGTGATAACTTTTACTGAGTCAGAAGACTGAACAGTGGCAATCGCATTACCTGCATAGATAGGACGAACAAAAGTATCAGCCGATTCAACACGAATCACATCAGATAACTGAGCGACATCCAACAAAGCAGCCACACGCGGCAAAAAGTCTTTACCAGTGGTACCCGCAGAAGTCAGAATGTGTGAGTAGTTTTTACCTAAATCAGCGACTAATAGAGATAAGTTTTCTGCAAGGTGATGACCGTATGCAGCATTATCTGCCAAAAGAACCTTAGAGACGCCATCAGCTTTTGAAACAGCTTCAGCAGCTGAAGCACAACCTTCGCCCGCTACTAAGACATCAATATCGCCACCAATCGCTTTGGCAGCAGCTAGAACGTTTAGAGTAACAGGTTTGATAACACTGTTATCATGATCAGCAATTACTAAAATACTCATTTAGATCACCTTCGCTTCATTTTTGAGTTTATCAACTAGCTCAGCAACATCTGCTACTTTAATACCAGCAGAGCGTGTTGCAGGCTCCTCAACTTTGATCACTTTAACACTTGAAGCAATATCAACACCTAAATCAGCAGGTGAAACAACCTCTAGAGGCTTTTTCTTAGCTTTCATGATGTTAGGTAATGAAGCATAACGAGGCTCATTCAATCGCAAGTCAGTTGTGACAACAGCAGGTAAATTCAACCCAACTGTCATTAAACCACCGTCAATTTCACGAGTTACATTTACTTTGTCGCCATCTACTGCAACTTCAGATGCAAATGTACCCTGTCCCATACCAGTCAATGCTGCCAGCATCTGACCCGTTTGGTTATTATCAGAATCAATTGATTGCTTACCAAGAATAACTAACTGAGGCGCTTCTTTATCAACTAAAGCTTTTAATAACTTAGCTACTTGTAGAGACTGCACCTCTTGATCTGTTTCAATCAAAATACCGCGATCAGCACCTAGAGCCAAAGCAGTACGGATTTGTTCTTGTGCTACTTTAGGGCCAATAGACACTACGACGATTTCGCTAGCAACACCCTTCTCTTTAAGACGCACTGCCTCTTCGACAGCAATTTCACAAAACGGGTTCATTGCCATTTTGATGTTAGTAAGATCAACACCTGAATTATCAGGCTTTACTCGTACTTTGACGTTATAGTCAATAACTCGTTTAACTGCGACCAGAACCTTCATAGATTCCTCGTTAATTAGCAAATGAAAATTAGAGGCCTGCAACTTTATATTCATAACTGGAAAATATTTCCAGAAACATTAAAAAAGATGACAAAATAGACCCAGACAAAGGCGCGAAGCCACTAAAGCTTACAGTTCTTCAAAGCAATATTGCCAATCATTCTCTAGAAAAGAGCACATTCGATAATCACTTTTAAAGAACGCAATTAGCCTGATTCAAGAATCAAACAAAAATACAGCGTTCGCGAAGCCGACGATTCTGCCGATAAATCACTTTTAGGTCAATAGTTGGCCATTAATTCACTGCTTTTATACCCAAATATTCTAAATAATCTAAAACAAATACACTCAGACATTATTAACACTTGGCATTTCTTTTACTTAAGCAAAAGAACAAGGTAAAATTCAAACAATCGTTTGAAAGCATCTAGCACAATATATAAATGTGCCTTCGTAATAAATGTGCTTGGAAGTTTCCAAAACATCTTATTTAGAATAAGCTTCAGATAATTTTAACTAAAGCAGGAGGGTTTCGAAGAACCCATAAACTGCTTTCTATCGTATATGCATGAGGAGACTAATTGTGGAACGTGAATCGATGGAGTTTGACGTACTCATTGTTGGCGGTGGCCCCGCTGGTTTATCAGCTGCGTGTCGCATCAGACAAATTGCCGAAGAAACAGGTAAAGAAATCACCGTATGCGTAGTAGAAAAAGCAGCTGAAATAGGCGGCCATATACTTTCTGGCGCCGTGATAGAAGATAGAGCTTTAGTTGAGTTATTTCCGAACTATAAAGAAATGGGCGCACCTTTAAATACGCCCGTCAAAGAAGACGAAGTATTCTTCTTAACAAACAATGAAAAAAGTTTTAAAACACCAAATTGGATGATTCCAAAACCTATGCATAACAACGGCAATTATATTGTCAGCCTTGGCAATGTGGTGCGCTGGTTAGGTGAACAAGCTGAAGCCCTTGGCGTAGAAGTTTACCCAGGCTTTCCTGCTGCAGAGAATATCATCGAAGACGGCGCCATCAAAGGTATCATCACTGGCGACATGGGCTTAAATGAAGCTGGCGAACAAACCGATGCATACATGCCTGGAATGGAACTTCGCGCTAAATACACTATTTTTGCAGAAGGCTGCCGTGGCCATTTAGGCAAGCAACTGATCAAGCAGTTTGAGTTAGATAAAGGCAAAGATGCGCAACATTATGGCATTGGCATTAAAGAGCTTTGGGATATCCCCGCAGAACAACATAAAGAAGGCCTTGTACTTCACGGAACAGGCTGGCCATTAAGTGAATCCTCATCAACAGGTGGTTTTTTCCTATATCACGCTGAAAACAATCAAGTTGCGGTTGGTTTAATCACAGATCTAGCTTATTCAAACCCTCACGTAAGCCCGTTTGATGAATTCCAAAGAATGAAACATCACCCAGTGCTTGCTCAGCATTTAAAAGGCGGCAAGAGAGTGTCTTATGGCGCCCGAGCAATCACTAAAGGCGGCTTAAACAGCTTACCGAAAATGACCTTCCCTGGCGGTTTAATTGTCGGTTGCGACGCAGGAACTTTAGACTTTTCTAAGATCAAAGGCACACACACCGCAATGAAGAGCGGTATGATTGCGGCCGAGGAAGTTGTAAAAGCTATTTCAGCAGATCGCGCCAATGACGAAATCACTGAATTCACCACAGCATTTGAAAACTCATGGGTTTATAAAGACTTACATAACAGCCGTAACTTTGGCCCAGCTATGCACAAATTAGGCATGTGGGCTGGCGCGGCATTTAACTACATCCACCATAATATTGTGCCAATTCCATTAACCTTACATGACACAATACCTGATCATGCAACATTAAAACCTGCAAGTGAATGTAAAAAGATCAGCTATCCAAAACCAGATGGCGTACTTAGCTTTGCAAAACTGGATTCCGTATTTATCGGCAACGTAAATCATGCGGAACATCAACCTTGCCACTTAAAACTAAAAGATAAATCTATTCCTTTAGGTCATAACTTAGCGAAATACGATGAACCCGCGCAGCGTTATTGTCCCGCTGGAGTTTATGAAATAGTTGAAGAAGCAAGTGGAGATAAACGCTTCCAAATCAACTCTCAGAACTGTGTTCACTGCAAGACATGTGATATTAAAGACCCCGCACAAAACATTACCTGGGTAACACCAGAAGGTAGCGGCGGCCCAAATTATCCGAATATGTAATCAAGCAACTTTAAAAAAGCAGCGAAAGCTGCTTTTTTTTGACTTAAACTTCCTTCCTCCAGTTCAACCATATAGCACTAAAAAATGTTAAAAAAATTAGCTGACGAAAAAAAACCGCCATCAGGCGGTTTCTTTTGATCTCACTTATTGCCAAATTATCTTCTGTTTACTGCCATACCATTTATCTTGCAATGGCTTGTATACATCTTCGACAACGTTTCGCTTGATCTTCATTGTTGGCGTCAGGAAGTCATTTTCAATTAACCACTGATCCTTGACAATAACCATAAACTGAAGCTGTTCATGAGGATCAACTTTACTATTCACCTCCTTCATCAGCTCCAACAAACTTGGCTCCACTTCTTTTCTGAAATCAGCATCACCTTGCTTAGCAAATGTATCATCAGACAACATAATTAGCGCGTGTGGCTGAGGACATTCGGCACCAGCAACACAGACCATTTCAATCACATCATGTCCGATAATTTTATTTTCAATAGGAGCTGGAGCAACATACTTACCCTTACTGGTCTTAAACATTTCTTTGATACGCCCGGTAATTTTCAAGCGACCAGCGCTATCAATTTCACCCTTATCACCCGTAAGCAAGAAACCATCTTCTGTGAAACTTTCTTTTGTTTTCTCTTCATCTTTGTAGTAACCCATCATCGTAGCTGGGCTCTTAACTTCAATTTCACCTATTTCAGAAATACGTTGCTCAACACCAGGCAGAGGCTCCCCTACATAACCAACTTTTGAGCGGCCAGGGAAAGATATATGCGAATATGCAAAGTTTTCAGACATACCGTAACCTTCTAGAAGCTCAAGCCCTAAGTTACGATACCAATTAATAATATCACCTGACAAAGGTGCTGAACCACTACCGGCAAAACGACAATATTCCAAACCTAGAGCAGTGAGTACTTTCTTTTTCACTAAGCCAGACACCACAGGAATTTTTAATAGGCGGTTCAACTTTTTGGGTGGCATTTTTTTGAAGATACCCAACTGAAATTTTGACCAAAGCCTTGGAACAGAGATAAACACTGTCGGCTTCGCACGGCGCAAATCATCAAGAAACGTATCCAAAGCATCAGCAAAGAAAAGATGAGCCCCAACAAACAAAGAAGACTGCTCAACAGCATAACGCTCGAATACGTGCGCAAGCGGCAGATAAGAAAGCATTCTGTCACTAGAGTTAATATCAAGTGCTTCTGAAACACCACTAGCAGCCACACCCATGGCGTAGAAAGATAACATCACGCCTTTTGGCTGGCCCGTACTACCAGAGGTATAAACGATTGTCGCCATTTCTTCAGGATCACGAACCGTGTCTTCTTGCATTGGCGCATTTTCTGCCACGATATTATCCCAGCTAGGGTAGTCCGTTTTAGGACTCAAAGGATAAGATACACATGGAAGGTCAGCAGGAACGCCGCTCTTCATATCTTCCCAGTCATCTAACTTTCCAACAAATAATAACTGTGAGTCGCTATGCTTAAGAATATAATTTACAGTGTCTGCATTTAAAGTTGGGTAGAGCGGCACGGTTACATGGCCTGCCATCCAAATGGCTAAGTCGGTCATTATCCAATGCGCACAGTTTTTAGATAAGATTGCAATTCGGCTTTTTGGCGGATAGTTTAATGACTTTAGATAACTCGCCATTCGTCTTGCTTCACCAATAGCTCTATTCCAGGTGTATTCTTGAACCACACCATTACCCATTGGTTGCGTTAAATAAATATCATCCGCTTTTGC